>NZ_JBSGCE010000031.1:0-133209 GCF_053601695.1 Nonomuraea sp. NPDC004702 | reverse complement strand
CGCTCGCCGGACCGTCGCTCGCCGGACCGTCGCTCGCCGGACCGTCGCTCGCCGGACCGTCGCTCGCCGGACCGTCGCTCGCCGGACCGTCGCTCACCGGACCGTCGCTCACCGGACCGTTGCCCGCCGGAGCGGGAGCGCGGAAGGCGGCCCGGAAGCGGAGCGGGGCCGGCGGGCGGGGGACCGGGTCGTCCTCCAGGCGGCGCAGCCGCTCGTGGGCGTTGCGCACGCGGGTGGCCACCGAGCTCTGGACGCGGCCCGCGTTGCGGTCGTAGGCCATCTTGTTGTTGTCCCTCATGGCCCGCCCGGCCGCCACGCGGTGAGCGGTGGTGGCGGCGTGCTCGCGCACCTGCCGGACCTCCTCGCACCAGGCCGCGTACGCCTGCTCCCACCGCGCCCGCGCCGCCGCCTTGGCGGCCAGGTAGCCGCTGTAGCCGCCGCCGAACCGGGTGACGGCCCCCTCCTCGACCTCCAGGACGGCGGTGGCCACCCGGTCGAGGAAGACCCGGTCGTGGGAGACCACGACCACGGGCCCCCGGTGACCGCGCAGCCGCTCTTCGAGCCAGGTCAGCGCCGGCTCGTCGAGGTGGTTGGTCGGCTCGTCGAGCAGCAGCGTGGCGGGGTCGGCGGCCAGCACGCAGGCCAGGCCCAGCCGGGCGCGCTCGCCGCCCGACAGGCTCGACAGCACCCGGTCACGGGCGACGTGCGCCAGGCCGAGGCCGTGGAGGGCCTTGTCGATGCGCGCGTCGGCCGTGTAGCCGCCGCGGGCCTCGTAGGCGGTCAGCAGCTCGCCGTATTCGCCCATGACGTCGTCGGTGAGCGCCGACTCCAGCTCGCGCAGCCTCCGCTCCATGGCCCGCAGACCGGCGAGCGCGTGGTCGACCGCCTGCTGGACGGTGTGACCGGGCGGCAGGCCGAGCGTCTGGCCGAGATGGCCGACATCGCCGGTGACGCCGGTGACGCCCGTGACGCCGGTGATGGTGATCTCGCCGTCGTCCGGCTGTTCGACGCCGGCCAGCAGCCGGAGCAGGGTGGACTTGCCTGAGCCGTTCTCGCCGACGACGGCCAGGCGCTCGCCGGGGCCCACGGACAGGGACACATCGGTGAGCACGACGCGGTCGCCGTACGACTTGCCGAGCCTTCGGACGTTGATCAGGATGGAACTCCAATCGCAACTGTTGTAGCTTTAGTCTGGCACAGGCGAAGCCGCAAACGCAACTGGAGTAGGTTTTGGAACCGAGCAGACGTCCTGGAGGGCGCAGCGCGCGAGTTCGCGACGCCGTGCGCCAGGCGACCCTGGCCGAGCTGGCGGCCCATGGCTTCCGTGGCCTGACGGTCGAGAACGTGGCCGAGCGGTCGGGCGTGCACAAGACCACCGTCTACCGGCGGTGGGGCAACGTGGAGGGCCTCATCTCCGACGCCCTGGAGCTGGCCAAGGACGAGCCGTGGCCGATCCCCGACACCGGCTGCGTCGAGGGCGACCTGCGGGCGGTCGTCCAGCTCGTCCGCGGCGGGTTCGCCGACCCGGAGCTGGGGCCGGTGTCGTCGGCGTTCGTGGCGGCGGCCGTCCAGAGCCCGGAGGCGGCGCGGGCCCTGCACGCGTTCTTCGCCGCCCGGCACGACCAGTCGGCCGAGGTGGTGCGGCGCGCGATCGCCCGTGGCGAGCTGCCCGACGTCGTCGACGTCCGGGAGGTGATCAGGGTGGCCGTCGCCCCGGTCTACTACCGGCTGTTCGTCGCGCACGAGCCGGTGAGCGAGCGGGACGCCGACCGCGCCGCCGACGCCGCCCTGGCCGCCGCCCGCGCCGGGATCCTCTGAGAACCCCGATCAGAGCGGCGACCGCAAGAAGCGACCGACGGAAGCGGCACCGCGAGGAGGCAGCCGCGAACAGGCGGCCGACGCAAGCGGCCGCGCAGAGGCCGCCCGTGCGGGCGGCCGCCCGGGAGAGGCAGCCGCGAAGAGGCGGCCGCCCGGGAGAGGCAGCCGCGAAGAGGCGGCCGCGGGCTGGTCAGTGGCGGCGGGGGCGGAGCCGGTCGAGGAAACGCCGGGCCTTCTCCTGGTTCTGCGGGTCTCGGGCCATGCGCTTGGCCTTCTCGACGGTCTGCCTGCCTTCAGGGCTGCGCAGGTACGCGCGCACCCGGTCCATGAGCTTCGCCATGCACACCCCCTACCCCGATGGCCGCCGGGAACGCGGGACCGGCCGTCTAGGGCTCCTCCTTCTGCCCCCGCAGCTCGAAGTCGTCGAACGTCATCTTCAGCGACGACTCGCTGTCCTTGGGCGTACGCGCGAACAGCCCGATGTACCCGTTGCCGAGCCCGTTGGGGTCGTCGGCCTGCTGCACCCGTTTGTCGTTCACCCACATCGTCAGCCGCACCCCGGTGCCGCGCTGCTCGCACGAGGCCACGATGCGTATCCGGCCCTCCGGCTTGGCCACCTTGGCGGGCTGGGTCAGCGTGCCGCCCGCGCCGTCGTACACGCGGCGGATCCGCGCGTTCCCCTCGGTGTCGAGGCCGAACTCGTAGTAGGTGTCGTCGTCGTCGGAGTTGTGGCAGTAGATGCCGTACTCGCCGCTGCCGGCGTACTCCCGGATCTCGGCGGTGACGCCGACGACCACCGACGACGGCAACATCGGCGTGGGCGTGGCCGAGGGGTCGGGGGTGTTCGTGGGCGTGGCGACGAGGAAGGGGATGGGGGCCTTCGCCCACTGCTCCTCGCGGCCGTCCTCCACGTCCAGCCCGTACGTGCCGTCCGTGCGGTAGCCCTTGCTGCCCGTGGTGTCGGGGTCGTACGTGCCGAGCCAGCCGCCGGAGGTCTGCGTGAAGTCCTCGCGGTACAGGACGCCCAGGTCGTCGGGCGGCCCGCTCGGAGTGAGCACGGCCCAGGCCGTCGCCGCGGCGGCCACCAGCACCGCCGCGGCGGCCGCGCCGATCCCGAGCAGCCTGCCGCGCCGCTTCGCCGCCGTGTCGGCCGCCGTGTCGGCCGCCGTGTTGGCCGCCGTGTTGGCCGCCGTGTCGGCCGCCGTGTCGGCCGCCGTGTTGGCCGCCGTGTTGGCCGCCGTGTTGGCCGCGGTGTCGGCCGCAGTGGGCGCGGCCTCGGTGAACGGGGTGGTGGCGTGCTGCCAGGCCACCTGCACGGTGTGCGCCGCCTGCTCGGGCGCCGCCGAGCGGCCCACGAGGTGGTCGAGGAGCTGCTGCGCGGTGGGCCGCACGGCGGGGTCCTTGCGTAGCGCGGCCGCGACCAGCTCGCGCAGGCCGGGATCGACGTCGTCGAGGCGGGGCTCGGTGTTGAGCACCTGGTAGACGATGGAGGGCAGCGTGTCGCCGCCGAACGGCGCCCGCCCGCTCGCCGCGTACGCGATCAGGCAGCCCCACGAGAACACGTCGCAGGCGGGCGAGACCGGCTCGCCGCGCAGCACCTCGGGGGCCATGTACCGGGGCGTGCCGACCAGCTCGCCGGTGCCGGTGACGCCGCCCAGCGTGTCGAGCGCCCGCGCGATGCCGAAGTCGATCACGCGCGGCCCGACGGGGGACAGCAGCACGTTCGACGGCTTGAGGTCGCGGTGGACCACCCCGGCGCCGTGGATGGCGGTCAGCGCGGTGGCCACGCTGACGGCCAGCGCGTCGAGGCTGGAGCCGCGCAGCGGCCCCGACTGGCGTACGGCCTCCTCCAGATTGGGGCCCGGCACGTACTCGGTGACCACGTAGAGCAGGTCGCCGTCGAGCGCGGCCTCGATCACCGCGGCGGTGCAGAACCTGCGGACGCGGCGAGCGGCGTCGGCCTCCCGGCGGAAGCGCATCCGGAACTGCTCGTGCTGACTGAGCTCCGGATTGATCACCTTGATGGCGACCCGCTGCCCAGTGGGATCCTCGGCGAGGTGGACCGTGCCCATGCCGCCCCGCCCGAGCACGCTCAGCAGCCGGTAGCGCCCGATCTGGGATATATCACCGCTCACGGCGGCCCAGCTTACCGATCGCGGCTATCCGCCGCAGGACGCGCACGCGATGCGCGTGCGCCGCGCGTACGACCAGGCCGCCACGGCCATCCCGGCGCCCCACACCACGTACCCGGGCACGGCCACCCAGAAGAACGCCTCGGGCAGATCGCCCCCGGAGAACGGCACGCCCCCGCTGAGCCGTTCGGCGGCCATCTGCCCCAGCGCCACCCCGAAGTAGGCCAGCAGCCCGCCGGACACCCCCACTCCCGGCCACAACACCAGCCGGCGCGGCACCGGACGCCCGGCCAGCCACGGCACCCATCCCGGCCACACCCGCCCGAACCGGTGGACGAGCGCCAGCGGCAGCAGCGTCCCGGCGAGCAGGAACTCGACCTCGAACGCCACCGCCCCGGCACGGTACGGCACGACGTCGAACCCCACGGCCGCCTGCGCCGCGATCCGCGCCAGGCAGCCGGCCACGGAGACGTAGGCTGCCGCGAAGGCCCACCCCGGCGTACGCGCGAGCACCCGGGACGAACGCCGCCCGCACGCCCCGCACGCCCCCGCGGCCCGCCGCCGGTAGGCCGCGGCGGACCGCCAGAGCAGCACCCCCGAGCCCACGCAGGCCGCCTTGCTGAGCGCCCCCGCCCACGAGAACGGCATGCCGAGCCCCGGGACGACCACCGACACCACGTCGAGCAGCAGCAGCGCCCCCGACACGATGAGCGCGCCGCCCACCGCCCACGCCAGCGCGGGCGGCGCCCATCCCAGCGGGCCGTCCGGGCGCGCGGCCATCAGGACGACCAGCGCCGCCGCGGCCGCCGCGCACAGGCCCACCGCGGCCCAGCCGGTGAACACGATCAGGTCGGACCCGATCGGCGACATCCGCTCCGGCATGTGGCCGAGCTCCCAGTAGACGCGCAGGCCGCCGTAGAGGACGACCAGCGCCAGCGCGACGGCGGGCGTCCTGACAATTCTCACGTCGGGGCTCATGCAGGAGATCCTGCCGACGCCCGCGGGCCCGTCCCTCCCCTGCGGGAGGCGGGTTCATCCCCCGTGCGGGGGAGCGCCGCGCAGCCCGGCCCGCACCTGGGCCAGCCCGCGCGCGGGGTCCACCACCAGCACGCGGCAGCCCGCGGCGGTGGCCGCGGCCACGCCCGCCGGGCTGTCCTCGACGGCCACGCACCGCGCCGGGGCCACCCGCAGCCTGCGGGCCGCCTCCAGGTACGGGTCCGGGTGCGGTTTGCCCCGGGCGGTGTCCTCGTCGGCGATCACCAGGTCGAACGCGTGCCCGAGCCGGGGCAGCACCAGCTCCACGATGCTGCGGGGGGAGGCGGTCACCAGCGCGGTGGGGACGTCCGCCGCGGCCAGCTCGGCCAGCAGCTCCGGCGCCCCCGGCACGACCGTCAGCCCGGTCCTGACGCGCTCGGCGAACGCCTCGGTGAGCGCGCCCGCGACCCCCTCCGCGCTCACTCCGCCGCTCATCCTGCCGCTCATCCCGCCGGCCCCGTCCACCAGGTACGCGGCCGTGTCGCCCACCGTGCGGCCCGTCACGTGCGGCGCGTCGGCGGCCGTCAGCGCGCGGCCCAGCAACCGGGCCACCGACGCCGCGGCCTGCCACCAGAGCCCTTCGGTGTCCACCAGCGTGCCGTCCATGTCGAACAGGACCGCGTCCGGCATGCCGTCCGAAGAGGACGGGACCGCGTCCGGCATGCCGTCCGAAGAGGACGGGACCGCGTCGGGCACGATCGCGTCGGCCGGCCTGTCAGGCATCGGCCGACAACACCGGCGCGGGCGCCGTCACCGTACGGGCGGCCACCAGCACCGGACGCTCCACCAGCCGGACCGTGACGCGGGCCCCCGCCCCCAGCCGGGCCGCCTCGTGCCCCGGCACGTCGGCCAGCACCTCGCCGCCCTCCAGCGACAGCCGCAGCCGCACCGAGGCGCCCCGGAAGGACGCGGCCAGCACCTCGGCGCGGCCGTCCGGGTCGGGCGTGACCCGGACGGCCTCGGGCCGGATCAGCACGTCCACGTCGGGCTCGGCGGGCGCCGGGCCGTCCACGGGAAGGAGCTGGCCGAGCACGGTGACGCCGTCCCCGGACAGCCGCCCGGCCAGGTGGTTCATGGCCCCGACGAACTCGGCGACGAACGGCGTGGCCGGCCAGTCGTAGACCTCGGCGGGCGGCCCGCACTGCTCCAGCCGTCCCTCGCGCAGCACCGCGACCCGGTCGGCGATCGACAGGGCCTCCTCCTGGTCGTGGGTGACGAAGACGGTGGTGATGCCGAGGTCGAGCTGCAACCGGCGGATCTCCTCGCGCAGCGTCACCCGCACCTTGGCGTCGAGCGCCGACAGCGGCTCGTCGAGCAGCAGCACGCGCGGTTCGAGCGCGAGCGCGCGGGCCAGGGCGACGCGCTGCTGCTGGCCGCCGGAGAGCTGGTGCGGGAAACGGTCGGCGTGCGCGGGGAGGCCGACGAGTTCGAGCAGCTCGGCGGCCCTGGCGTGCCGGACGGCCGCGGGCGCCTTGCGCACGCGCAGGCCGAAGGCCACGTTGTCGCGGGCGTTGAGGTTGGGGAAGAGCGAGTAGGACTGGAAGACCATCCCGGCGTCGCGCTTGTTGGCGGGCACGTTCGTGATGTCCTTGCCGTCCAGCAGCACCGCGCCGGAGTCGGGCCGCTCGAACCCGGCCACGCAGCGCAGCGCCGTCGTCTTGCCGCAGCCCGACGGCCCCAGCAGGGCGACGAACTCGCCGGGGGCGATGGTCAGGTCGAACCCGTCGAGCGCGACCGTCCTGCCGAAGACCCGGCGCAGCCCGCGGAACTCCACCGCAGCGGTCATGATTTCTTCCTTCCACTGAAGACGGTGGAGACGGCGAGCAGCAACGCCCAGATGAGCAGCAGGCTGAGGATGGAGACCGCGACGGACAGCTGCCCCTTGGAGCCGGAGACGGTCACGATCCAGACCGCGAACGGCTCGTAGCCGAGCAGGCTGGCCACCGTGTACTCGCCCAGCACCAGCGCGAGCGTCAGGAACGACGCGCTGGCCAGGGCCGAGCGCAGGTTCGGCACCACGACCCGCAGCAGCACGTGCGGCCAGGACGCGCCCAGGTTCCGGGCGGCCTCGACCAGCGTGCGCACGTCCATGGTGCGCAGCCCGGCGTCCAGCGAGCGGTAGACGAACGGCAGCACCAGCACGACGTACGCGAGCACGAGCACGACGGGGAACCCCGGGTCCTGGATCGCGATCAGCGTGCCCCAGAACGGCGTCGGCGCCAGGATGTCGGCCCCGTCCCGCAACGACGTCGTCAGCCCGGCCACGAACGTGATCGGCGGCACCACCAGCGGCAGCGTGCACAGCACCTCCATCACCGGCCGCAGCCGCGGCGCGAACAGCCGTACGGCCAGCATCGCCGGCAGCGCCAGCAGCAGGACCAGCACGATCGTCGCGGCGGCCAGCGACAGCGACAGCAGCAACGAGCGCGCGAAGCCCTCGGCCGTCAGCAGCTCGCCGTAGGCGGAGAACGACACCCCGGTGGCCGGGTTGTGCACCGTGTACCAGAGCGAGGCGCCGAGCGGGATCAGGAAGTAGGCCGCGGCCAGGGCGAACACCAGGCCGCGCCACCAGCGGGGCCGGGCGGGCGGTTTCGCCGCCGCCGCGGCGACGGGCTCCAGCCCGGTCAGCGCAGCCATCGGGAGCTCCTCCTCTGCAGCGGCAGGTAGATCGCCATCACCAGCCCGGCCACCACGATCATGTCCAGGCTGAGCGCCAGCGCGATGTTCTCGTAGCCGACCAGCACGTCACCGGTCAGCGCGCTGGCGATCTTCAGGGTGACCAGCGGCACGACGGTGCCCACCATGGCGTTGGCGGTCGCGTACGCCGAGAACGCCGACCCGAACAGCAGCACCACCCCGCCCAGCATCGCGGGCGCGAGCACCGGCAGCGCGACGAAGCGCCAGTAGTGCCAGGCGGTCGCGCCGCTGTTGGCGGCGGCCTCGCGCCACTGGGGCTTCAGCCCGTCCAGCGCGGGCGCCATGACCAGCACCATCAGCGGGATCGCGAAGTACAGGTAGACGATCACCAGCCCCCAGAACGTGTACAACGACCCCGAGGGCAGCCCCACCAGGCCGCTGATCACGCCCGAGTTGCCCAGCGTGGCGATCCAGAAGAACGCCAGCGGCACCCCGCCGAAGTTGGCCAGCACGCCAGAGGCGGTCAGCACGGCCTCGCGCAGCAGCGTGAAGCGCGAGGTCACCACGGCGTAGGCGAGGAACGTGCCGAGGACGGCCCCGGCCAGCGCCACCACGGCCGACAGCTTGACGCTCCCGGCCATGGCGACGAGGTAGCCGCCCTGGAGGCTCTGCGCGAGGTTGGCCAGGCTCGGCCGTCCCTGGACGGTGAAGGCCCCCGCGACCAGCGCGACCGCCGGGACCCCGAAGACGAGGGCGAAGAAGGCCAGCAGGGGCAGGGCGCCGGCCCAGCCCCTGGAACGCGGGCGGGTCATCCCGAGATCGCGGCGTCCCAGCCGCTGGCCAGCTTGGCCTTGGCCGCGTCGACCTGCTCGGGCGTGGGGAACTCGGGCGTGCCCTCGACCTGGGGCAGCTTCGCGGCCAGCGCCTTGTCCACCGTGCCGTCGGAGGTCATGGACGGCAGCAGCACCGGACGGGCGAAGCCCTTGAGGTAGAGGTTCTGGCCCTCGGCGCTGTAGAGGTACTCCTGCCACAGCCTGGCCGCCGCCGGGTGCGGGGCGTCCTTGTTGACGGCCTGGGCGTACATCTGGAAGTACTTGCCGTCGGTCGGCACGTTCACCTTCCAGTCGAGGCCCTTGGCGGCCATCTGGGGGGCGTAGGCGGCGTTGTTGTAGTCCCAGTCGATGCTGATCTGGGTCTCGCCCTTCTCGATGGTCGCCGGGGTCGTCTCGACCGGGTTGTAGTTGCCGGCGTCCTTGAGCTTCTTGAAGAAGTCGATGCCGGGCTGGATGTCGTCGAAGGAGCCGCCGTTCGCGATCGCGGCGGCGTACACGCCGGCGAAGGCCGAGCCGGACTTGGTCGGGTTGCCGTTCATCGCGACCTTGCCCTTGTACTCGGGCTTGAGCAGGTCGGCGTAGCTGGTCGGGCAGTTGGCGATCTTCTTGGCGTCGCAGCCGATCGAGACGTAGCCGCCGTAGTCGTTGGTCCAGAGCCCGGTCGGCTCCTTCTGCCCCTCGGGGATCTTGTCGAACGACTGCACCTTGTACGGCGCGAACAGCCCTTCCTTGGCGCCGCTGATCGCGAACGACTGGCCGAGGTCGAGCACGTCGGGGGCGCGGTCCTGGCCCTTGCGGGTCTTGACGGCGTTGATCTCGTCCGCGCTGGCCGCGTCGGGCGTCTCGCTCTCGATCTTGATGCCGTACTTGGCCTCGAACGACTTGATGATCTCGCCGTAGTTGGCCCAGTCGGGCGGGAGCGCGATGACGTGGAGGTTGCCCTCCTTCTTGGCGGCCTCGACGAGCTTGTCGAAGCCGCCGAAGTCGGCGGCGGAGGCGGCGGTCGCCGCGTTCGCCCCGCCTTCGGCCGTCTTGGTGGTCTGCTGGCTGCTCGGGGCGGCGCCACACGCCGCGGTGACAACGGTAAGGGCCGCGATGACGCCGGCCGTACGGGCGCGAGGTGTGAACACGTCGCCTCCACTCTCCGGGGGGTGTGGAAAGAACCTAAGGGAACTTGTACAAACAAGCGAGCACCAGTAAGTCGCATAAACATTGCTCTTTCGTGAATGGAGAAGGTCGCGAATGGTTGCGCGCTATGAACGGATAGCCGCTGAGCTGCGTGATGACATCCTGGCGGGCGCGTACCCGGTCGGCTCCCAGCTCCCGAGCGAGGCCGAGCTGGCCACCCGGCACCGTGCGGCGCGCGGGACCGTGCGGCAGGCGGTGGCCGTGCTGGTCGCCGAGGGGCTGGTGGGGTCGAGGCAGGGCGCCAGGCGCATCGTGCTCGGCAACGCGCGCAGCCAGAGCTTCGCCGAGCTGCACAGCTTCGCCCAGTGGGCCAGGGCCAACGGCTACCGCATCGGCGGCCAGGTGATCTCCCAGCGCCGCCGGGCCGCCACCGCGCCCGAGTCCGCCAGGTTCGGCGGGGGCGAGGTGCTGGAGGTGCTGCGGCTGCGCTCGCTGGAGGGCGAGCCCGTCCTGGTCGAGCGGACCGTCTACGCCGAGTGGGTGGCCTCCGCCGTCGAGGCGCTGCCCGCCGACTGCGCGTCCGTCACCGAGGCCCTGTACGAGTCCGTCGGCCTGATCTTCGCCTACGGCGAGCACCTCATCGACGCCGTGCCCGCCGGCGCGGGGGACGCCCGGCTGCTGGGCGTGCGGCGCGGCAGTCCGCTCCTGCGCCAGCGTCGCGTCACCACCACGCACGAGGGCCGCCCGGTGGAGTCCTCCGACGACCGCTACCGGGCGGGCAGCGTCACCTTCAGCATCCGCAACTCGATCGGCGCCAACCCCCTGACGCGGCGGGCGGGCGACTTGCGCTTCGGGCCGTAAGAACATATGTTCGATACATAAGCGCCCGTCTTCCCCCGGGTGGCTCAGCAAAGGAACCAGAGCCGCGGGGAGAAGCGTCTTGAGCAGACTCTATGGCGATCCGATAGAGGTGTGGACCAGAGACGGCGAGCCGACCCAGTTCGTCTGGCGCGACCGGCTCTACCTCGTCCGCAACGTGCTCGACCACTGGGTCGTGGCGCGCGAGTGGTGGAAGACCGGCGAGGGCGACCCCGGCGAGCGCCGCTTCTGGCGGGTGGAGGCGAGCCCGGGGCGCGAGGTCGGCTCGTACGAGCTGCGCTACGACACCGCCGGCGACGGCTGGCTGCTGCTGCGGGCGTGGGACTGATGGCGCCCCCGTTCCCGCACCTCGACGTGGCCTCGGCCTACTCCATGAGGTACGGCACCGCCTTCCCGCACGCCCTGGTGGAACGGGCCGTCGAACACGGCATGGACATCCTCGCGCTGACCGACCGCGACGGGCTCTACGGCGCGGTCAAGCACGTCCAGGCGTGCGCGGACGCCGGGATCGCCCCCGTGGTCGGCGTGAACCTGGCGCTCGACGTCCCGGCCGTCCCGGCGGCGCCCGGCATGCGCGCGCCGCGGCCCAGGACCGGGCCGGACGCCGAGGACCGGGTCACCGTGCTGGCCCGCTCCGGCGGCTGGTCGCGGCTGTGCCGCCTGGTCACCGCCGCGCACGCCGCCGGCGAGCGCGGCGCGCCCAAGGTGACCCGCGAGCTGGTCGGCGCCTGGGCCGGGCCGGCGGGCGGCGACCACGGGTTCGGCGCCGAGGACGGGCTCGTGGTGCTGCTCGGGCCGCGCTCCGACGTCGGCCGGGCGATCGCCGAACGCCGCGACGAGCAGGCCAGGACGCTGCTCGGCCGGTGGCGCGCCGCCGTCCCCGGCGTGGTGATCGAACTGGTCGACCAGTACGGCTTCCGCGACGCCACCACGGCCGTCCGCATGCTCGGCCTGGCCGAGTCCGCCGGCGTGCCGGCCGTGCTGACCAACGCCGCCCGCTACCTCGACCCGGCCGACCACCAGGTCGGCGACGTGCTCGACGCGGCCCGCCGGCTCGTCCCGCTGCACCCCAGGCACCTGGAGAGCACCACCTCGCACGCCTACCTCAAGAGCACCAAGGAGATGTGGCAGGTGGCGGCCAAGGTCTGCGGCGCCGACCGGGAGCGGGTGGCCCGGCTGCTGTCCACCACCAGGCGCCTGGCCGAGGCGTGCTCGATGGACCCGCTGCGGCTGCTCGCGCTCAGGAACGACCCGCCCGACCTCAACCTGCCCGAGGTCGGCCGCGACCCGGTGCCGTTGCTGCGCAACCGCGTCGAGGACGGCCTGGTCAGGCGCGGCCTCGACCGTTCGGCGGAGGCCAGGGAACGCCTGCGGGCCGAGCTGGACGTCATCGAGCGCAAGCGCCTGTCGGGGTACTTCATCGCCGTGGCCGGCATCACCGACATGATCCGCGGCATGGACATCCGCTGCGCCATCCGCGGCTCGGGCGCCGGCAGCCTGGTCAACTACCTCATCGGCATCGGCGAGGTGAACCCGCTCGAACACGGCCTGCTCATGGAGCGTTTCCTGTCGGAGGGCCGCGTCGGCCTGCCCGACATCGACGTGGACGTGGAGTCGGCCCGCCGGCTCGACTGCTACAAGGCCATCTTCGAACGCTACGGCGAGGCCCGCGTGGCCTGCGTGTCCATGATGGAGACCTACCGCGCGCGCAGCGCCATCAGGGACGTCGCCGGCGCGATGGGCCTGCCGCCGCACGAGATCGACGCCATCGCCAAGGCGTTCCCGCACATCAGGGCCAGGCAGATCACCGCGTCCCTGGCCGACCTGCCCGAGCTGCGCGAGAGCCGGCTCGGCGAGGCCGGGCTCGACCGGGTGTTCCGGCTGGCCGAGAAGCTCGACGGCCTGCCCAGGCACATCGCGCTGCACCCGTGCGGCGTGCTGGTCGGCAACTCGGGCCTGCGCGACAGGACGCCGGTGGAACGCAGCCTGCTGGAGTTCCCGATGTCCCAGTTCGACAAGGACGACGTGGAGGAGGCCGGCCTGCTCAAGCTGGACGTGCTGGGCGTGCGGATGCAGTCGGCCATGGCGTACACGCTGAGCGAGATCAAACGCGTGGACGACATCGAGGTCAGGCTGGACGAGCAGGCCGGCGACGACCCCGGCGTCGAGTACGTCCCGCACGACGACCAGGAGACCTACGACATGATCTGCGCCGGCCGCACGCTCGGCTGCTTCCAGATCGAGTCGCCGGGCCAGCGGGAGCTGGTGGCCAAGCTGGAGCCGCGCCGGATGCACGACCTGATCGTGGACATCTCCCTGTTCCGGCCGGGGCCGGTCAACTCCGACATGGTCACCCCCTACCTGGAGGCCAGGCACGGGTGGCGGCAGCCGTACTACCCGCACGCCCGGTTGCGCGAGGCGCTGAAGGAGACGCACGGCGTGGTCGTCTTCCACGAGCAGGTACTGAAGATCATCTCGGTGATGACGGGACGCGACCTGTCCTTCGCCGAGACCCTGCGGCGCACCCTCGGCACGCCGGAGGGCCGGGAGCGGGTGCGCAAGGCGTTCGTGCCGCTGGCCAGGGCCAACGGGTTCGGCGACGCGGCGGTGGAGCGGGCCTGGAAGGTGCTCGACGCGTTCGGCGCCTTCGGGTTCTGCAAGGCGCACGCGGCGGCGTTCGCGCTGCCCACCTACCAGTCGGCCTGGCTCAAGCGGCACCACGCGGCGGCGTTCTTCGCCGGGGTGCTCACCCACGAGCCCGGCATGTACCCGCCGCGCGTCATCATCGACGAGGCCCGGCAGTGCGGGGTCGAGATCCTGCCGCTCGACGTCAACGGGTCCGGCAAGGACTGGCGGGTGGAGCGGCTCGGCCCGCGCCCGCCGCTGCGGCTCCGGGTGAGCCCGTCGGAGCTGGGGGAGGAGCGGCGTCCGGTGCGGCAGGAGTTCAGGATCGGGGAGATCGGCCGCGGTTACGCGCTGCGGGTGCCGTTCTCGGCGATCAAGGGGGTGAGCGAGGCCGAGGTCGAACGCATGGTGGCCGGGCAGCCGTACACGTCGCTGGCCGACTTCTGGGACCGGGCCAGGCCCTCGCGCCCGACCATCGAGCGCATCGTCCAGGTCGGCGGCCTCGACGCGCTGCACGGCCTGCGTCCCGGCGGCCCCCGCTGGCGTCCGGGCGAGCTGACCCGGCGCGACCTGATCGCCCAGGTGGGGGCGCTGGAGCGGGCGTCGTCGATCGGCGTGCGCTCGGCCGCGCCCCGGTCCAGGCGCTACACCGCGGCGCCGCCGCGTCCCCGGGCCGAGCCGCCGTCCACGCAGCTGCCGCTCGGCTTCGGCGAGCACCTGCCGCCCGGTGAGCTGCCCGAGATGACGGAGACGGAGATGGTCGAGGCCGAGCTGGAGATCCTCGGCATCGACGTCAGCCGGCACGTCATCAGCTTCCACGACGAGCTGCTCGACGCGCTCGGGGTGGTGCGCTCCAAGGACCTGCTCGCCCAGCGCAACGGCGCGGAGGTGCTGGTCGCGGGGGTGAAGGTGGCCACCCAGACGCCTGCCGTGCGCTCGGGGCAGCGGGTCATCTTCACCACCCTCGACGACTCGACGGGGCCGGTCGACCTGACCTTCTTCGAGTCGGTGCAGGGCAGGTGCGCGGCGACGGTGTTCGGCTCGTGGCTCATGCTGGCCAGGGGGGTGGTCCGCCGTACGGGGGCCCGCGCGGTCTCCATGCGCGCCGTCGACTGCTGGAACCTGACCGACCTGGACGCGCTGTGGCGGGCGGAGGGCGTGGAGGCCGTCCGCGCCCTGCTCGACCGGGCCCCCGAAGAGCGGCCCGGCGTCGGCGGACGCAGGATCGAGTACGCCAACGGCTTCCGGCTCTCGCCCTACTCCGACCTCGGCCCCGCCATCGCCGCCCCGCCCCGGCAGCTCTGGCACGCCAGCCCCGGCAGCTCCGGCCCGACGGCGGCCTGACCCCGTACCCGGCCGGCGGTCGTCAGCCGGTGTGGCCGAACGGGGCCGAGCCGTGGGCGGGCCGGGTGGTCAGCCGGGTCACGACCTCGGGGCCGGGCGCGGACTCGGCGACCGCCGCGCGCAGCCGTCCGGCCACGTCGAGCCGCTGGACGCGGGTGACCTCGCGGACGGTGGCGGCGCACAGCAGGGCCGCCGCCACCGCGCCGCCCAGCTCCAGCAACCCCACCCCGGTCAGCCCGTCGGAGGCGGACTCCAGCGGGAGGCGGACCGTGACCAGCGTCAGCATGCCCAGCCAGCTCAGCCACCACGCCGTCAGCAGCACCAGCCACCGCCCGCGCCGCCCGGACGGCGGCTTGGCCCGCCGCCAGATGTCGTCGACCAGCAGCGCGGGCGCGACCAGGTTGACGACGGGGATCAGCCACGCGGCCGCGACCGGGCCGGTGGGGCTGGAACGGTCCTTCACCTGACGGGCGCGCACCAGCCAGGTCACGTAGGCGGCCCCGGCGGCGACGGAGGTGCCCGCGACCAGCATCATCAGCACCGCGAACGTCGTCACCGCCCCCACGACCGCCTCCGCCT
Source organism: Nonomuraea sp. NPDC004702 (assembly GCF_053601695.1). Taxonomy (NCBI): domain Bacteria; kingdom Bacillati; phylum Actinomycetota; class Actinomycetes; order Streptosporangiales; family Streptosporangiaceae; genus Nonomuraea; species Nonomuraea sp. NPDC004702. The sequence continues at coordinate 118,199 of NZ_JBSGCE010000031.1, read as the reverse complement.
GCGCCCCATGGGGACGGCCGCCGAACGCGGCGAGCTGGACGGCGAGATGACGGCCGCGGGACCGCTCGAAGACCACGAGGGCGCCCAGGGAGAGGACCTGCGCGGCAAGCGTCACGTATACGGCGGAAGCAGCTTTGGTTGGCGGTGCCTGGGCGTAGCGCACGATGTTCTCCCCCCGGGCCATGCGCTGAGGTTCTGACTCACTTGTATCCCGTGAGCACCGCTGTTAATCAGCTCACCACGCCGGATTCCCACGCCCAAGCTGCGATTCCCACCCGATTGCGGACACCGAGTTTCGCCTGGATGCTGCCCAGGTGCGTCTTCACCGTCGACAGCGACACGAACAGCTCGGCGGCCACCTCCTGGTTGGTGCGTCCCCTGGCCACCAGGCGCACGACGTCGAGCTCGCGCTCGGTCAGCGGGCCGTTCGGCGGCTCGGCCGCCCGCCGGGGCTGGGTCAGGTGCTGCAGCAGCCGGACGGTGACCGACGGCGACACCAGCGCGTCGCCTCCGGCGGCGGCCCTGACCGCCTCGATGAGCAGCGTGGGGCCGCTGTCCTTGAGCAGGAAGCCGGTGGCCCCGGCGCGCAGCGCGCCGTAGACGTACTCGTCGAGGTCGAAGGTGGTGACGATGACCACCCGCATCGGGTTCTCCACGCCCGGCCCGGCCAGCACGCGGGTCACCTCCAGCCCGTCGAGCTTGGGCATCCTGATGTCGAGCAGGCACACGTCCGGCCGCAGCCGCCTGGCCTCGGCCACGGCCTCGGCGCCGTCGGCCACGGCGGCCACGACCTCCATGTCCGGTTGAGCGTCCAAGATCATTTGGAAGCCGGTGCGCACCAGCTGCTGGTCGTCGGCGATGAGAACCCGAATAGTCACGGCTCAACTCTAAGGATCAGCCGTTCGGCCGAGGCCGAAATGGACGCACGGCCGATCCGCCGCCACCCCCCGCCACGGAAGGGTTGGGGCCATGAACGACGTGCTTGTTGGACGAGCCCTGGCCAAGCGGTTCGGGCAGACGGTCGCCCTGGGCGGCGTGGACATCACGGTACGGGCGGGAGAGGCCGTGGCCATCATGGGCCCGAGCGGTTCCGGCAAGTCGACCCTCCTCCACTGCCTGGCCGGGATCATGAAGCCGGACGACGGCGAGGTCCACCTGCTGGGCCAGCGCATCGACGCCATGGGCGAGCGCCAGCGCAGCGCCCTGCGCCGCACCCGCTTCGGCTTCGTCTTCCAGTTCGGCCAGCTCCTGCCGGAGCTGCCCGCCGAGGAGAACGTGGCGCTCCCGCTCATGCTGGGCGGCGTGCCGCGCGCCCAGGCCGTACGGCAGGCCCGCGAGTGGTTCCCGCTGCTCGGCCTGCACCAGATGGAGACCCGGCGGCCCGGCGAGCTGTCCGGCGGCCAGGCCCAGCGCGTGGCCATCGCCAGGGCGCTGGTGAGCAAGCCGGCCGTGGTCTTCGCCGACGAGCCGACCGGCGCGCTCGACCAGCAGACCGGCCAGGACACCATGCGCCTGCTCACCGAGGCGACCAGGCACAACGGGGCCTGCCTGATCGTCGTCACGCACGACCCCAACGTGGCCGCCTGGTGCGACCGCACGGTCGAGGTCCGCGACGGCCGCCTGCTCGCCCACGGGGTGACCGCGTGAACCTCGACCTGACCTGGCGGCTGCTCAAGGGCGGCGGCCGCAGGGGCATGCTGGGCACCTGGCTCACCTTCGGCGCGGTCGCGGTGGCCACGGCGCTGCTGCTGTTCGCCGTCGCCGCGAACGTCGCCTTCGGCGCCAGGGCCGACCGCAGCGCCTGGCGCAACCCCGTGGCGGCGGCCCAGAAGGACGCGGTGGCCGTCGAGGCCTCCCGCTTCGACTACGTGGACGGCAGGACGATCACCGTCGTCGACCTGGCCGCGCTCAAGCCGGGGGCGCCCGCCCCGCCCGGCATGCCGCGCTTCCCGGCCCCCGGCGAGGTGTGGCTGTCGCCCGCCCTGTCCGAGCTGGCCGCCGAGTTGCCCGCCGACCGGCTGGCCAAGCGCTACCCGGCGCCGAAGGGCGTGCTCGGCGACGAGGCGCTGGTCCAGCCCGAGGAGCTGGTCGCGGTGGTCGGCCACGCACCGGACGCGCCCGCGATGACCGCCGAGCGCAGCGACGACTGGATCCTCGGCAAGCCGCCGGTCAAGGTCGCGACCCTGGCGGGCACGCCCAGCGAGGACGCCGAGGCGTACCAGGTGCTGGCGCTGATCGCCAGCGTGCTCATGGTGGTGCCGCTGCTGGTGTTCGGCGGCGCGGCGGCCAGGCTCACCGTCGCCCGGCGCGACCAGCGGCTGGCCGCGCTCAGGCTGATCGGCGCGACGCCGGGCCAGGTGGTCGGCATGACGGTGGCCGAGGCCGTGCTGGTCGCCTTCGCCGGGGCCCTGGCCGGGGCCGTCGCGTTCGGGGCGGCCGTGCCGCTGCTGGCGCGCATCCCGATCCAGGGCGGCACCTGGTTCGTCGCCGACCTGTTCCCGAACCTGCTGATCCTGGCCGGCGTGCTGGTCGCGGTGCCGCTGCTGGTGGGGCTGTCGGCGGTGGTCGGGCTGCGCCGGGTCGTGGTCAGCCCGCTCGGCGTGGCCAAGCGGGAGACGCCGCCCGGCATGCGGTTCGTCCGCGTGCTCGCGCTGCTCGCGGTGCTGGCCGTGTTCCCGCTGCTCACCAGGGGGACCAGCGTGGCGATCGTGGCCGTGGCGCTCGGGCTGGCGTTCCTGTGCCTGAACCTGGCCGGGCCGTGGGTGGTCGGCCTCATCGGCAAGGTCGCGGCCGGGACCGCGCGCCGGCCCGCGCGGCTGCTGGCGGCCCGCAGGCTGGTGGACGATCCGCGCTCGGCCTGGCGGACCGTCAGCGGCGTGGCACTGACCGGCTTCGTGGCCGGGTTCCTCGGCCTGCTCAGCCCCGGCGCGTTCGGCGGGGACGCCGGGCCCGCCCAGCTCAGCGTCGTGGCGCCGGTGGGGGAGACGGCGAAGGTGGCCGACCAGGCCCGCGACCGGCTCGCGCGGGCGGGCATCACGGCCACGGTGAAGACCGTCAAGCACACCGTGGTCGCGGCGCTCGGCAGCGGCGCCGACGACGTCGTGGTGGACCGGGCGCGCACCGCGCTGAGCGACCTCGTGCCGGGGCGCACCCCGACGACGAAGGCCGACGACCAGCGCTTCGGCCTGCAGATCCTGGCCGACGTGCGGGTGGGCACGATCGTGGTGCTGTCGGTGTCGTTCCTGGTGGCGATCGCCAGCGCGGGCATCACCGCGGCCTCGTCGGTGCTGGACCGGCGGCAGACGTACGCGCTGCTGCGGCTGGCGGGCACGCCCCTGGAGGTCCTGGACCGGGCCCGGCGGGCCGAGACGCTGATCCCGATGGCCGTGATGGGCGGCGGCGCGATCCTGGTGGGCGCGTTCTGCGCGATGCCGTTCATGATCGGCGGAGTGAGCACGAGCGGCGTGGTCACGCTGCTGGTCTGCGTGGGCGCCGGCTTCGCGGGCGTGATCGGCGCGGGCGCGCTGAGCAGGCCGCTGCTGCGCTCGGTGACCGAAGACCCGGCGCCCCGGCCGGACTGACCGCCCGGCCGGGCGGTCAGTCCGGCGCGGATCAGCCGAGCACGAGGTCGCGGACCGTGCGCAGCGACTGCTCGTCGCGCGGTCCCATCACCAGCAGGCTGGTGACCGGGCTCTTGTGCCACAGTTCGAGCCGTTCCCTGATCCGGCCGGGCGGGCCGACGAGCGAGATGCCGTCGGCCAGCTCGTCGGGGATCGCCCGGAACGCCTCGTCCTTGCGGCCGGCCAGGTAGAGCGCCTGGATGTGCTCGGCCGCCGCGGCGAAGCCCATGCGGCCGATGATGTCGGCGTGGAAGTTGCGCTGCTTGGCGCCCATGCCGCCGATGTAGAGCGTGAGCATCATCTTGACGCCGTCGAGGGCGGCCCTGACGTCGTCGGAGATGACGACCATCACCATGGCGGCGATCTCGAAGCCGGGGTCGCGGCCCGCCAGCGCGTCGCCGTACATCTCCTCGATCTTGCCGGGGAAGGCGAACAGCGGCAGCCAGCCCTGCGCGACCTCGGCGGCCAGGGCGACGTTCTTCGGGCCCTCCGCGCCGAGGTAGACGGGGATGTCGCGGCGCAGCGGGTGGGTGATGAGCTTGAGCGGCTTGCCCAGGCCGCCCGCCAGGGGCAGCGGGTAGTGGTCGCCGTCGCTGGTCACGGGCTCCTCGCGGCGCCACACGCGGCGCATGATCTCGACGTACTCGCGGGTCCTGGCCAGGGGCCTGGCGAACGGCTGCCCGTACCAGCCCTCCACGACCTGCGGGCCGGAGGCGCCGATGCCGAGCAGCAGCCGGCCGCCGGTCAGATGGTCGAGCGTCATCGCGGTCATCGCGGTCGTGACCGGCGGGCGGGCTGAGATCTGCGCCACCGACGTGCCCAGCTTGATCCGGCTCGTACGCGCCCCGTACCAGGCCAGCGGGGTGAACACGTCGCTGCCGTACGCCTCGGCGGTCCACACCGAGTCGTAGCCGAGTCGTTCGGCGGCCAGGACGGTCTCCGTGGCGTCGTCGGCGTCGCGCTGCCAGTAACCGAGGTTCAGGCCGAGCTTCATACGCACCTCCGGAATAAAGTTCCATTACCGAGGCCGCAGTGTCAATGCGTGATCTCCCGGGGAGATCAGACATTGTGCTCAAGAGTCTCTGCCGTCTCTTCTGCCTGCTGCTCCTGCTGTCGCCGGCGGCCGAGCCGACGATGGCCGTGAGCGCCTCGCGGCCGAACATCGTGTTCGTGATGGCCGACGACCTGGAGAGCGGCACGCTGTCCTACTTCCCTGCCATCAACTCGGAGCTGGTGGCGAAGGGCACCTCCTTCAGCCGGTTCTTCGTGACGAACTCCTGGTGCTGCCCCTCGCGCACGTCGATCCTGCGCTCCCAGTACGTCCACAGCCATGGCGTCCTGACCAACACCGCCCCCGAAGGGGGGTTCGACCGCTTCCACTCCCTCGATCTGGAACGTTCCACGATCGGCACGTGGATGCAGCAGGCCGGCTACCGCACCGCGCTGATGGGCAAGTTCCTCAACCACTATCCCGGCGCCACCGCCGACGCCGCCTACGTGCCGCCCGGCTGGGACGAATGGGACGTCCCGGTCCGCAAGCTCTACGAGGAGTACGGCTACCGCCTCAACGAGAACGGCGACCTGTACGACTACGGCTGGTCGGAGGAGGACTACCTGTCCGACGTGCTGGCCGACAAGGCCCGCGACTTCATCACCGCCGCCGACGAGCCGTTCTTCCTCTACCTGACGCCCATCGGCCCGCACAACCCGGCCAACCCGGCGGTCCGGCACGTCGCCGACCTCCCCGAGGTCACCGCGCCGCGCACGCCGTCGTTCAACCAGGCCGACGTGAGCAAGGAGCCGCTGTGGCTGCGCTCCCTGCCCTCGCTGACGCAGGAGGACATCGACCGGGTCGACGAGCGCCACCGCAGGCGGCTGCGGTCGATGCTCGGCGTGGACGACCTGGTCCGGTCGGTGATCGAGGCGCTGCAGGCATCTGGCAAGCTCGACAACACCTACATCATCTTCACCTCCGACAACGGCTTCCATCTCGGCACACATCGGCTTCCCCAGGGCAAGACGACGCCGTTCGAGGAGGCGATCAAGGTTCCGTTCGTGGTGCGCGGGCCGGGGATCCGGGCGGGGGCCGCGATCGGGCAGCTCGGCGCGACCGTCGACATCGCGCCGACGATCGCCGAGCTGGGCGGGGCCGCCGTGCCGGCGTTCAGCGAGGGGCGCTCGCTGGTGCCGCTGCTGCGCGGCAGCCCGCCCGCCCAGTGGCGCAAGAACGTGCTGGTCGAGTTCAACAGGCCGGTCAACCGGTCGTCGGGGGCCCAGACCCCGGTGCCCTCCTACCAGGCGCTGCGCACCGAGCGTTACACCTACGTCAGGTACGACACGGGGGAGCGGCAGCTCTACGACCTGGCGGCCGACCCGTACCAGCTCGACAACCTCGCGGCCACCGCCGACCCGGCGCTGCTGGCCGGCCTCGACGCCCGGCTCCAGGCGATGCGGGCCTGCTCGGGGGCGGGGTGCCGGGAGGCCGACGCGCGTCAGTGACCGGGGAACAGGGCGGGGTAGGCGTGCGCCAGGTGATCGGTCACCGCCCGCTGGGCCTCCTCCGGGTCGCCCGCCGCGATGGCCGCGCGGATGCGCTCATGGTCGGCGCGCAGCACGGACGGGTCGCCGAGGCGTTCGACCGCTTCGATGGCGTTCCTGCGCATCGCGTCCCGGAGTGAGCGCATGATGGCGGCGATGAGCCGGTTGCCCGAGGCGTCCGCGATCGCGCAGTGGAAGGCGGTGTCGTGCTCCACGAACTCCTCGGCCGTGGCCGCCCGGTCCATGCTCTCGATCGCGGCGGCCAGCTCCGCCGTGCCGGCTCGGGTGGCCGCCGCGTGCGCGGCCGACCAGCGTTCGATCATCAGCCGGGCGTCCACGACCTCGCGCTGCTCCAGGGTGGCCAGGCCGAGGTTGAGCCGGAGCAGGTCGGTGAGCGCCGTGTCGGGCCGCGAGGTCAGCACGGCTCCCGCGTCCGGACCCCGTCCCACCTGCGAGGACACCACACCCAGGGTCTCCAGGACGCGCAGCGCCTCCCGCACGGACGAGCGGCCGACGCCCAGTTGCTCGGCGAGCTGGCGTTCGCCGGGCAGCCGGTCGCCCACGGTCAGGCCGTCCTCGGCGATGCGCCGTTCGATCTGGGCGAGCACGTCCTCGAACGCCCGTGTGCGTTTCACCGATGCCTCCCCGGTGCTGGCCCGGAACTGTGTGGTTAGGTATGGTCTGACCATACAGTGGTCGGACCATTCGTTGGGAGAGTCGTGCGAGTCGCCCTGTTCATCACGTGCGTGAACGACACGCTCTTCCCGGGCACCGGCAAGGCCGTCGTGTCGCTGCTGCGCAGGCTGGGCTGCGACGTGGACTTCCCCGTCGCCCAGACGTGCTGCGGGCAGATGCACGTCAACACCGGTTACCGGGCGGAGGGCGTGCGGCTGGCCAGGAAGTTCACCGAGGTGTTCGCCGGGTACGACGCCGTCGTGGCGCCGTCCGGGTCGTGCGCGGCCATGGTGCGCGAGCAGTACCCGAAGCTGGTGCGGCCGGGCAGCAGGGGCGCGGCGGCCGTGGCCGAGGTCGTGCCCAAGGTGTACGAGCTGAGCGAGTTCCTGCTGGACGTCCTGAAAGTCGACGACGTTGGCGCATATTTCCCGCACCGGGTGACATATCACCCGACGTGCCATTCGCTGCGCGGGCTGCACCTGGGCGACCGGCCCACCCGGCTGCTGCGGAAGGTCCGAGGTCTGGAGCTCGTGCCGCTGCCCGGCGCGGAGGAGTGCTGCGGCTTCGGCGGCACGTTCGCGGTCAAGAACCCGGCGGTGTCGGCCGCCATGGGGGCCGACAAGGTGCGCGGCATCCTCGACACGGGCGCCGAGGTGATCTGCGCGGCCGACAACTCGTGCCTGATGCACATCGGCGGCACCCTGAGCCGGCAGAAGACGGGGGTCAGGACGATGCACCTGGCGGAGATCCTCGCAGCCACGGAGGAGACCCGATGAGCGCGACATTCCTCGGCATGCCCGGAAATTTCCCGAAAAATGCGGCGAAGGCCGTGGAGGACTCGCAACTGCGGTTCAACCTCCGGAAAGCCACGCACACCATTCGCGGCAAGCGCGCCGGCGTCGTCGGCGAGCTGCCCGACTGGGCCGAGCTGCGCGCGGCCGGCAAGGCCGTCAAGGACCACACGCTCCGCCACCTCGACCGCTACCTGCTCCAGCTGGAGGACGCCGTCCGGCGGGCGGGCGGCACCGTCCACTGGGCCAGGGACGCCGAGGAGGCCAACCGCATCGTCGGCGACCTGGTCGCGGCCACCGGCGAGACCGAGGTGGTCAAGGTCAAGTCGATGGCCACCCAGGAGATCGGGCTCAACGAGGCGCTGGCCCGGCGCGGCATCACCGCGTACGAGACGGACCTGGCCGAGCTGATCGTGCAGCTCGGGGACGACTTCCCCAGCCACATCCTGGTCCCCGCGATCCACCGCAACCGCTCGGAGATCCGCGAGATCTTCCTCGACCGCATGCCCGGCGTGCCCGACGGCCTCACCGACGAGCCGCCCGCCCTGGCCGAGGCCGCCCGGCTCCACCTGCGCGAACGTTTTCTCCGGAGCAAGGTCGCCGTCTCCGGGGCGAACTTCATGATCGCCGAGACCGGCACGCTGGTCGTGCTGGAGTCGGAGGGCAACGGCCGCATGTGCCTGACCCTCCCCGAGACGCTCATCAGCGTCGTCGGCATCGAGAAGCTCCTGCCGACCTGGCGGGATCTGGAGGTCTTCCTCCAGCTTCTTCCGCGCAGCTCCACAGGTGAGCGGATGAATCCGTACACCAGCACGTGGACCGGCGCCACCGAGGGCCAGGACTTCCACCTGGTGCTGCTCGACAACGGCCGCACCGACGTGCTCGCCGACGAGGTGGGCCGCCAGGCGCTGCGCTGCATCCGCTGCTCGGCCTGCCTGAACGTGTGCCCGGTCTACGAACGCGCGGGCGGCCACGCGTACGGCTCGGTCTACCCCGGGCCGATCGGGGCCATCCTCACCCCGCAGCTCAGGGGCATGTCCTCGGACCTGGACGCCTCGTTGCCGTTCGCCTCCAGCCTGTGCGGGGCCTGCCTGGAGGTCTGCCCGGTGGCCATCGACATCCCCGAGGTGCTGGTGGACCTGCGGGCCAGGGCGCCGCACGCGGCGGCCGAGCGCGCGGGCATGAAGGCCGCCGGCTGGGTGCTGGACGACCAGGCCCGGCTGGCCAGGGCGCAGCGGCTGGCCGCCCGGCTGCGCAGGCTGGTGCCCAGGCGGCGGTTGCCCGGCCCGCTGGCGGCCTGGACCGACACCCGGGACGTGCCCGACATCCCGGAAGAATCCTTCAGAGACTGGTGGGAGCGGAACGATGGGCGCGCGTGAGGAGATCCTGGCCAAGGTCAGGAAGGCGGTCGCGGACGCGCCCGAGACGGAGGTCGCCCGGCACTACCGCACCCGCCCCGACGTGGACGACGTGGTGGGCCTGTTCGCCGAGCGGGTGCGCGACTACCGGGCCGTCGTGCACGTGCTGCCCGACGCGGACGTGCCCGGCAAGCTGGCCGAGCTGGCCGCCGGCCGCCGCGTGATCGTCCCGGACGGCTTCGCCTGGGCGGCCCCGAGCAGCCCGGACGCCGGGACCGACCGGCGCTGGGACACCCTCGACGCCGCCGACGGCGTGATCACCGCCTGCGCGGTGGCCATAGCCGAGACCGGGACCATCGTCCTCGACCACGGGCCCGGCCAGGGCGCCAGGGCGCAGACACTGATCCCCGACCACCACGTGTGCGTGGTGCGCGCCGACCAGATCGTGGCGGGCGTGCCCGAGGCGGTGGCCAGGCTCGACCCGGCCCGCCCGCTCACCTGGATCAGCGGCCCGTCGGCGACCAGCGACATCGAGCTGAACCGGGTCGAGGGCGTGCACGGCCCCCGGACCCTCGAAGTGATCATCAGCACCTGAGCGCCGGCGCCGCGCGGCGGATCGCCGGCACCCGGCACCGCGGCGACGGCGCGGGTCGTCAGTACCTGAGCACGGCCGCCACGTCCTGCACGTCGTCGGTGAACCACAGTTCGGCGTCCGTCATGGCGGCGGCCCTGACCACGGCCGAGTCCGCGCGCTCCTCGACGGGCTGCTCGACGCCCCAGCGCCGCAGCTCGCCCTGGTCGGTGGAGAGCTGGGTGCCGCCCTCGCCGGTCCACACGGTCCGGTCGAGCTGGGCGGGCATGAGCACCGCGTGCACCCTGCCCTCGCGCAGGGCGTGCGCGACCTGGGACAGGCCGGCCGGGCCCGAGGACTCGCGGTGGCGGTCGAGCAGCTCGGCGCGGCGGCGTTCGAGCCAGTCGTCCAGCGCGCGCTCGACGTCGGCCTCGAACTGGCCGTGGTCGGAGCGGCTGCCGTGCTCGACCATCATCACCCGGTCGGCGGACTTGGTGCTGAGGTGTTGCAGCAGGTAGGAGCGTGACTTCGGCTCGCCGGCCACGATGATCAGCTCGGCGCCGATCCTGCGCACCTGTTCGTCGATCTCGCGGGCGACGGCGACCGCGTTCTTCTCCCACGTCTCCTCGGCGCCCCGCTCGTACCGCTTCTGCGACCAGCCGCCCTGGGCGGTCTTCTGCAGCGGCCAGTCGGCCGCCGCCACGGTGGTCGTGCGCGGCGCGCCGCCGCCGAACACCGACAGCTCGGCCCCGGCGTGGTCCACGATGACGCGCAGGTGCGGCACGTTCTCGCCGCGCTGCCTCAGCATCGGCGTGACGTGCGGCAGCGGCGACACGGTCGCCATCTCGTACGGCGCCCGCGCCAGCGGCTCGGCCAGCACCACCGCGCCGTGCGTGGCGAACAGCGCCTGGCCGGGTGACGGCCGGTTGGCGGCCACCTCCAGGGCGTCGATGGTCTCGGGGTCGGTCCCGTCGAGCTGGTCACGGACGCTGTGCCAGTGCGTCTCCCGCTGCGGCTCGGTGAGCGCGCCCAGATAGACCGACGCGTACGGGCCCCGCCGCTCGTACAGCGGCCTGATGAAGTCGAGACGCACAGGTCACCACCTCCGCTCTTCGATGCCGAGGCCGAGCGCCTTGGCCACGTCGGCGATGTTCACAAAACGGCGGTCGGGAAGGGATCGCACCATGTCGGCCACCTGGTCGGGGGCGTCCACGTCCTCGGCGTGCTGGAGCAGGTCGTCCTTGGAGGCGGGCCAAGGGGTGTCGCTGAGCCATTTGGCCAGGTCGCTGCGGATGTCGACGCCGCGCTGGGTGATGCCTTGGGGGGTGCCGGGCTCGTGTCCCGGGGGGTACGACTGCCCTGACTCCTCGCCGGGCCCGGGCATGGACTCGGTCTCCTTCCACTCCTCGGCGTGCGTGCTGCCGCCGCCGCGGACCATGCCCTCGGTCTCGTGCTTCTGCTGATCGTCCAGGCGCGGACCGTGCTTGTCGCTCCCACGTTCCATAGTTCCCTCACTCCTCTCGAATCGGCCCCTACCCCCGCTTTCGTGGGCAAACATCGTGAGTGTGTAGGGTGCGCACGTGTTCGATCCCGATGCGCGCATCGCCGCCGGACGGCTCCTGCTCCGGCCGTTCGACCCCCGTGACGCCGCCCGCGTGCGGTCGGTGGTGGAGACGGTGGAGCCCGGCGACCGTTTCCTCCCGCCGGGCGCGCCCGTCCACGCCTCCGGCGTCGGCCAGTGGCTCGCGCACGGCGTGCACGAGCTGTACCGCTCGCAGCAGGGCCTGCACCTGGCCATGACCGAGGCCGACGACCGCATCGTGGGCGCCATCAGCCTGTTCAGGACGTCGTGGACGGCAGGCACCACCGAGGTCGGCTACGGCGTCCACCCGACGTACCGGGGCCGCGGCTACGCCACCGAGGCCGTGCGCGCCCTGACCTCCTGGGTGTTCGCCACCACCGCCCTGCGCAGGGTGGACCTCACCGCGAACCTGGACAACCCGGCCTCCCTGCGCGTCGCGCTGAAAGCCGGCTTCACCTGGGAGGGCGTGCTGCGCGCCGCCGTGCTGGAGGAGGACGGCCCGCACGACCTGGTCGTCCTCGGCCTGCTGCGCGAGGACTCCGGCGAGCCCGCGCCCGCCCTGCCGAAGACCGAGCTGCGCACGCCCCGGCTGCTGCTGCGGCAGCCCGTCCCCGCCGACGTGCCCGGCCTGGCCGCCACCGGCGCCGACCCGCTCACCCAGGCCAGGACCGGCGTCCCGCGCGGCTACAGCGAGGAGCACGCCCGCGCGTTCGTCGACCTCTGCGAACGGATGCGGATGCGGGGCGCGGGCATCGCGTTCACCGTGGAGGAGTTCACCACCACCCGTTACGTGGCCAACGTGGACCTCAGGGACCTCGACTGGCGCAACCGTACGGCCGAGGTCGGCTACATGACCGCGCCCTGGGCCCGCGGCCGGGGCTACGCGGGCGAGGCCGTGACCGCGATCGCCCGCTGGCTGTTCGAGCGCCACGGCTTCCGCCGGCTGCAACTGCGGGCCGCGGTGTCGAACCCGGCCTCGCAACGCGTGGCGGAGAAGGCCGGCTTCACCCGCGAGGGCGTGGCCCGCGCCGCGCTCGACGGCGAGGACCTGGTCGTCTACAGCCTGGTCCCGTCCGACCTCGCCTGAGGGCACAGCGGACTGGCCTGGCCGGCCCATGGTGAAACCCGGCCGGAACCGTCACCCTGGGGATGAGGACGGTGAGGCTGAATGATCACGGTTGTCGGCTGGGACGGGATCGAGCTGCCGGCCGGGGCCGCGGGCAGGCTGCGTGAGGCGGAGCTCGTCGTGGGCCCCGCCGCCATTCTCGGCCGGCTCGGGGTCGACGGACGCGCCGCCGACGACGGCGACGTGCTCCAGGCCCTCGACGGCCATCTCGGGCCGGACCGGGGCCCGGCCGTCGTGGTCGCCGAGGGCGATCCCGGCTTCTTCGGAGTCGTCCGCACCTTACGGGCGCACGGCCTGCGGCCGGACGTCCTGCCGGCCACCTCGCTGATCAGCCGCGCCTTCGCCTGCGCCGGGCTCAACTGGGAGGACGCCCTCGTCGTCGCCCCCTCCGGCCCCGGCCGGCTCGCCCGCGTGGTGAACGCCTGCCGCGCCCATCCCAAGGTCGCGCTGCTCGTCGCGCCCGGCGTCGGCCCCGCCGAGATCGCCAGGGAGCTGGCGCCGACCACGCCGCGCGCCCTGATCGTCTGCGAGGACCTGGGCGGCCCGGGACAGCGCGTCACGCACAGCCGCATGGGCGAGGCCACCACCCGGCCGTGGAAGGACCCCGACGTGGTCCTCGTCATCGACCCGCTGCACCGGCCCGGGCAGCCGGGCTGGGTGGCCGGGGCGCAACCCGGCCCGGCGGAGTGGGCGCTGCCGTGGGACAGCGGGCTGCCCGCCGAGGTGCGGGCGTTCGTCCTGGCCAAGCTGGGTCCCCGGCTCGGCGACCTGGTCTGGGACGTCGGCGCGGGGGAGGGTGAGATCGCCGTCGAGTGCGCCAGGCTGGGCGCGGCCGTGGTGGCGGTCGAACGCGACGAGTCCGCCTGCGCGCGGCTGCGTGCCAACGTGCTGGCCCACGGCGTCAAGGTCGCCCTGACCAGGGGGCACGCGCCCGCCGCGCTCGAACCGCTGCCCGACCCCGACGCCGTCTTCGTCGGCGGTGGCGGTGACGACGTGGTCGCGGCGTGCGCCGCCCGCGGCCCCCGCGCGCTGGTGTGCGCGCTCGGCACGGCCGAGCGGGCGGTGGCCGTGCTGGAGCTGCTGCGCGAGCTCGGCTACCGTGGCGAGGGCACGCGGATCCAGGCGTCCGCGCTGACGCCCGGCGCCGGCGGTTCCCACCGTCTGACCGCGGCGGATGCCGTCTTCGTCGTGCACGCCAGGCCCGCGCACGCAGCGTGACCTGTCCCCCACGGGCACGTATCGGTTATCCTCGCGTGACTTTGTCTACGCACCGGAGATCCCTCAATGAAGCCGCCGCTCCTGCTGATCGGGCAGGGCTCGAACGATGACGCCTACGCCGCGGAGTTCGGCAGGTTCGTCCACCGGCTGCGCTGCCGCCTCGACCACACGGCCGTCGACGTCTCCGGCGGCTATCTGGAACGCGCCACGCCGCGCCTGAGCGACTCCGTGGCGTCCCTGATGGCGCGCGGCCACCACCGTCTCGTCGCGCTGCCGCTCAGTCTCAGCAAGGTGGATGCGGAGTTCCCCGCCGCGATGGCGCTCGAACAGCAGCGCCACCCCACCCTCATGTACGACTACGGCCGCCCCCTCGGCCCCGACCCGCGCGTGCTGGCGCTGCTGGCCGACCGGCTCGGCGAGGCCGCCGCCGAGATGGCCAGGCCACGCCCCCTGGAACTGGTCGGCGCCCGGCCCCGGCTGCGCGCCGTCGACACCCCGATCCTCGACGACGTCCCCGGCCAGGTCGAGCCGGGTGAGACGGCGGTCGTGCTGGTCGGCGAGGGCTCGACCGACGCCGCCGCCAACGCCGAGGTCCACCGGGTGTCGCGGCTGTTCTGGGAGACGCACGCCTACGACTACATGACCGTCGAGACCGCGTTCGTCTCGGTGACGCCGCCCGGCGTGCCCGGCGGGCTCGAACGCTGCCGCCGGCTGGGCGCCAAGCGGGTGATCGTGGTGCCGTACCTGCTGTTCGCGGGCGGCCTGCTGGAGCGCGTGTGGGCCCAGGCCCTGGCGTACGGCGCGGGCCACCCCGACCTCGACATCCGCTGCGCCGAGGTGATCGGCGACTGCGAGACGCTGGCCGACGTCGTGATCGACCGGTACGAGGAAGCGCTCCAACTCGTCCACTGACGCTCCAGCTCGTCCATCAAGTGTCATCAAGTGGAGGTGTCCGTGCTCGCCGAGACCCTGGCGGCCATCCGTCCCGCCGACCCCGAGGCGCTCGCCGAGGCCCGCGCCCACCAGGACCGGCTCACCAAGCCGCGCGGCGCGCTCGGGGCCCTGGAGGAGGTGGCCGTACGCCTGGCGGGCGCGTCCGGCGTCTGCCCGCCGCCCATGCCCGCGCCGGCCGCCCTGGCCATCTTCGCGGCCGACCACGGCGTGCACGCGCGCGGCGTCAGCCCGTGGCCGCAGGAGGTCACGACGCAGATGGTCGCCAACTTCCTGGCCGGCGGCGCGGTCGCCAACGCCTTCGCCGCCCAGGTGGGCGCGTCCGTGACGGTGGTGGACGTCGGCGTCGCCACCGACCTGCCCGACGCCCCCGACCTGGTCAAGCGCAAGGTCGCGTACGGCACCGCCGACCTGTCGCGCGGCCCCGCCATGAGCGTCGACCAGGCCGTCAGGGCTCTGGAGGCGGGCATCGCCGTCGCGCAGGAGCTGATCGACGGGGGCGCCCGCTGCCTGATCACCGGCGACATGGGCATCGCCAACACCACCGCCTCGGCCGCGCTGATCTCGGTGTTCACCGGCAAGGACCCGGCCGAGGTGACCGGCAGGGGCACCGGCATCGACGACGCGACCTACGACCACAAGGTCGAGGTCGTCCGTGAGGCGCTGCGGGTGAACGGCCTGCCCGGCGGCACCGGGCCGAGCGACGCCCTGCGCGCGCTGGCCGCCGTGGGCGGCTTCGAGCACGCGGCCATCGCGGGGTTCGTGCTGTGCGGCGCGGCGAACCGGGTGCCGGTGATCCTCGACGGCGTCATCGCCGGCTCGGCCGCCCTGGTCGCCGCCGCCCTCGACCCCCACGTCAGCGGCCACTGCGTGGCCGGCCACCGCTCGGCCGAGCCCGGCCACGCCGCCGCGCTCGACCAT
Organism: Nonomuraea sp. NPDC004702; assembly: GCF_053601695.1. Taxonomy (NCBI): domain Bacteria; kingdom Bacillati; phylum Actinomycetota; class Actinomycetes; order Streptosporangiales; family Streptosporangiaceae; genus Nonomuraea; species Nonomuraea sp. NPDC004702. Next base: position 102,848 of record NZ_JBSGCE010000031.1, on the reverse strand, counting down.
CTCGGGCTGCGCCCGCTGGTGGACCTGGAGCTGCGGCTCGGCGAGGGCACCGGCGGCCTGCTCGCTCACCCGCTGGTGTGCGCGGCCGTACGGGTGATGCACGAGGTGGCGACGTTCGACTCGGCGGGGGTCACGGAAAAGCCCGTGTGATGATGGGGGACACTCGAAACAGCACGTGAGGTGAGCAGTGTCCCGGTACGGTCCCATGTTCGGCCCTGACATCACGTTCCTCGGCGTGGACCGCTGCGACGTCGCGGACCCGGCCGGCTACGCCGGCGCCGACGTGGTGATCATCGGTGCGCCCTTCGACGGGGGCACCTCCAACCGGCCGGGCGCCAGGTTCGGGCCGATGGCGCTGCGCCAGACCTGCTACCTGCCGCACAACGGGTCCCGTCCGAGCCTGGCCCTTCGCGTCGACGCCCTGCGCGACCTGCGGGTGCTCGACGCGGGCGACGTCGAGTGCTACTCCGGCGACGTCGAGGGCTCGCTGGCCGCCATCGAGGACGCGGTGCACCGGATCGCCTCCTCAGGGGCGGTGCCGGTGGTGCTCGGCGGCGACCACACCGTCGCGCTGCCGGACGCGCGGGGCACCGCCAGGGCGTACGAGCCGGGCCGCACCTCGATGATCCACTTCGACGCGCACGCCGACACCGGCGACATCGAGTTCGGCCACCTGCACGGGCACGGCCAGCCGATGCGGCGGCTCATCGAGTCCGGCGCCATCCGGGGCGACCGGTTCCTGCAGATCGGGCTGCGCGGCTACTGGCCCGAGCCCGAGACGCTCGACTGGATGGCGGCGCAGCGCATGCGCTCGTACGAGATGACCGAGATCGTGACGCGCGGGCTGGAGGAGTGCCTGACGGAGTCGTTCGGGATCGCGCTCGACGAGTGCGACCAGGTCTTCCTGTCGGTGGACATCGACGTCTGCGACCCCGGGCACGCCCCCGGCACCGGCACGCCCGAGCCCGGCGGCCTGTCGGCCAGGCAGCTCCTCGACGCCGTGCGCCGGATCTGCTACGAACTGCCCGTGGCCGGGATGGAGGTGGTCGAGGTCTCGCCGCCGTACGACCACGCCGACATCACCGCGTTCCTCGGGAACCGCGTTATTCTTGAGGCACTCTCGGCCATGGCCAGACGCCGCAAAGACGCTCAGGGCGGGCCACGCTGGGACCCGTCGCAGCCTCTTCTTGACGGCCGTTGAGCCATGCGCAGCGAACGACGCACGGTGAGCCGGTAGGTTTACCTCCAAACACAACCTTCGCGAACGGGAGATTCCCCCCATGGGTCCCTACCTCCTCGGCCTGCGGCTTTCCGGCCGCCGGGTGCTCGTCGTGGGCGGCGGCCGCGTCGCGCAGCGGCGCGTCCCCGCGCTGCTCGAGGCCGGTGCGGAGGTCACCGTGGTGTCCCCGGCGGTCACCCCGGCCCTCGACGACCTGATCGCCACGGGCCGGGTCACCTGGCACGCACGGCCGTACGAGGTGGGCGACTGCGACGGCGCCTGGCTCGTGCAGGCGTGCACCGACGTCAGGTCCGTCAACGCCGCGGTCGCCGCCGAGGCCGAGGCCAAGCGGGTGTGGTGCGTGCGCGCCGACGACCGCGACGCCTCCGCCGCCTGGACCCCGGCCGCCGGCCGGGTCGACGAGATCAGCGTGGCCGTCACCGCGGGCGGCGACCCGCGCCGGGCCGCGGGCATCCGCGACGCGGTCGTCGGCGCGCTGCGTGACGGCACGGTCGACGCCCGCCGCAACCGCACCAAGCCCGTCGGCGTGGCCCTGGTCGGCGGCGGCCCCGGCGACCCCGGCCTGATCACCGTGCGCGGGCGGCAGCTCCTCGCCCAGGCCGACGTCGTGGTGGCCGACCGGCTCGCGCCCCGGGCGCTGCTCGACGAGCTCGCCCCCGACGTGGAGCTGATCGACGCCGCCAAGGTGCCCTACGGCAGGTCGCTGTCCCAGGAGAAGATCAACGAGCTGCTGGTCGACCGGGCCAGGCAGGGCAAGTTCGTCGTCCGGCTCAAGGGCGGCGACCCGTTCGTGTTCGGGCGCGGCGGCGAGGAGATGATCGCCTGCGCCCAGGCCGGCATCCCCGTGCTCGTCGTCCCCGGCATCACCAGCGCCGTCGCGGTCCCGGCCGCGGCCGGGGTGCCGGTGACGCATCGAGGCGTGAGCCAGGAGTTCCACGTCGTCTCCGTGCACGTCGCGCCCGACCATCCGGCCTCCACCGTCGACTGGCCCGCCCTGGCCCGATCCCAGGGCACGCTGGTGCTCATGATGGCCGTCGAACGGCTGCCGAAGGTGGCCGAGGCGCTGCTTCGAGACGGACGTGCGCCGGAGACTCCCGTAATGGTGGTACAGGACGGTACCCTTCCGACCCAGCGGGCGGTAATCGCACCGCTTTCCACCGTGGCCGACCGCGTGTCCGCGGCTGGGATACGGCCTCCGGCGATCGTCATCGTCGGCGACGTCGTGCGGGTCGGCCAGGAGGTCGAGATGGTTCGAGCGGAGCGCTTGCCGTGAACACCGCCATGGATGACGGGCGGCACGAGTCGCTGGGGGAGCAGACGTTGAGCTTCCGCCCGGTGACGGACGACGACCTGCCCGATTCCCGGCCCCCCGCGCCTTCGCCACCCGCCGCTCCCGCGAGTCCGCCGCCTGCCTCTCCTGCAGGCCCGCCGTCTGCGGCCCCCTCCGGCCCGCCGTCTGCGGCTGCCGCGGGGTCGCCGTCTGTGCCTTCCTCCGGTCCGCCGTCTGTGGCTCCCGCGGGCTCGCCGCCCGCCTCTCCCGCGGGGCCGCCGTCTGTGGCTTCCTCGGGCTCGTCTTCTGCGGCTTCCGGGGGGCCGTCGGCCTCGGGAGAGCCGTCGTCCTCCGCTGCCCGGCCATCGCTCTTCCAGCCGTCGGCGCGCGCCGACGAGCCCGTCCTCCCTCGGCGGCCCATCGCTCCGCGGCTCCCGGCCGCTTCGCAGGAGCCCTCCGCCGGTACGGACGAGCCCGGCCCGTCCACGGGGCCCAGCCTCTTCACGCCGTCCCGTCCGGCCGACCGTCCGAGCCTGTTCACCCCGGCCCGTGCCGCCGACCCGCGTGAGGGGAACGAGACGCGTCCGAGGCCCGCCGCCTTCTGGGAACGAGCCGTCCAGGAACCGGACACCGCCCCGTCCCCGGAGACCGAGCCGACGCCCGCGTCCCCGAACGCCACCGCCGCCGACAGCGGAGAAGCGCCTTCCGACGCAGAACAGGCGCCGCCCCCGGCGGCCGCCACCCCTGACGCCGACGCCGACGCCGACAACTCTGCTCATGCCGATGCCGGCTCGGAGGGCGACGACGTTCCCCGGCCAGATGACGCCCCCGCTCCTGAAGCCGACGCGGCGCCCTCTGCGGAAGGCGACGGCGACCCCAGCGAGGCGATGGACGCTGACGACAACCGCGCCGGCGCCGTCGCCGACGCCGTCGCCGACGCCGACCCCAGCGACACCGCCACCTCCGTGGCCACCGACACCACCACCGGCTTCGACGCCTTCTCACCGGCCTCCGATGTCCCCGCCGGCGCCGATTACCCCACCGACCCGGGAGACCTGGCGGAGGAGGAACTCGACTCCGAGGCCGACGCCGACGACGTCAGGTCCACCGTAGAGACCGATGACGCCGAAGCGGCCGCCGACGACCGCTCCGACGCCGTAGGCAACAGCGGCGAGACCGTCCCCAACACCGACCCGAACACCGACCCGAACACCGACCCGAACACCGAGGCGGACACCGACACGGGTGCCACCGCCCAGATCGACGCCGAATCCGACGACCCCACCGACACCACCCCGGACACCGACGCTGGCCTGGACACCGACGCGGATGCCGTCATCCAGGCGAACGCCGAAACCGACGCCGACGCCGACGACCACTCCGAAGCGGACACCGACACCGCCCCGGACATCCACCCCAACGCGGATGCCCTCGTCCAGGCGAACGCCGAAACCGAAGTCGAAACCGACGACCTCTCCGACGCGGACGCCGACAGCGACGCCGACGCGAACGCCGACGCGAACGCCGACGCGAACGCCGACGCGAACGCCGACGCCGAGGGCGACGCAGACACCGACGGCGACGCTGACGTTGAGGGCGACGCTGACGCTGAGGGCGACGCTGACGTTGAGGGCGACGCTGACGCTGAGGGCGACGCGGAGACCGACGCCGTAGCGGAGCCGGAAGGCGCGCCGGAGGAAGGGCCGCGGGTCGAGGAGTTGCCGGCCGAGGTCGTCGAGGCGATGACGTCGGCGCTGAGCGCGTTGCGCGAAAGCGTGTCCGACCTGCGCTTCAGCCTCGACCTGCCGGGAGCCGAGGAGGCCAGGCAGGCGCGGGCCGACCTGCTGGCCCAGCTGGAGAACTACGTCCTGCCCAGGGTGCGCACCAACACGGCCCCCGCGCTGATCGTGATCGCCGGCTCCACCGGCGCGGGCAAGTCCACCCTGGTCAACTCCCTCGCCGAGCGGAACGTCTCCCGCACCGGAGTGCGCCGCCCGACCACCGGCACCCCCATCCTGGCCTGCCACCCCGACGACAGGAAGTGGTTCGCGGAGGGCGAGCTGCTCAGCGGCCTCGAACGGCTGGACCGGCCCTCGCCCGACAGCGGGACGAGCGGCCTGGTCGTCGTGACGACCGAGAAGCTTCCGCAGGGCGTCGCGCTGCTGGACACCCCCGACATCGACTCGGTCGTCGAGGAGCACCAAGAGATCGCCCACCGCATGCTCGACGCCGCCGACCTGTGGATCTTCGTGACCACCGCCGCCCGCTACGCCGACGCGCCCGCCTGGAGCCTCCTGCGCCTGGCCAAGGAGCGCGGCGCCCGCCTGGCCATCGTGTTGTCGCGGGTGCAGCCCCGGTCGGCCGACGTCGTGCTCAAGCATTTCGTCCGCATGCTGACCGAATACGGTCTGGGCGACATCGACCGGTTCGTGATCCACGAGGCCACGGTGACCGACGGCAGGCTGCCCGACAGCGAGGTCACCGACCTGCGCATGTGGCTGGCCGAGCTCTCGGTCGACGAGGCGCGCCGGGCGCAGGCCGTGCAGGAGACCCTGAACGGCGTGCTCAACAGCTTCCGCACCCGCGTGCCCGCGCTGGCCAGGCATCTGGAGGGTCAGGCGGCGTTCCGTGCCGAGCTGCGCAGCGACGTCGAGGCCGCCTACCTGGGCGCGCTGGCCGAGATCGACAAGGCGTCCAAGAACGGCTCGCTGCTGCACGGCGAGGTGCTGGCCCGCTGGCAGGACTTCGCGGGCTCCGGCGACCTCATGCGCTCGCTGCAGTTCGGCAAGAGCGGCAAGGCGGGCAGGCAGACGCCCGAGCGGGTGACGGCGTTCAAGGCGGCGATCCGGGCCGGGCTGGAGTCGGTGATCGTCGCCGCGGCCAACCGCGCCGCCGAGGAGGTGGTCGCGCGCTGGCGGCACCGTTCGGAGCTGGGCGCCAAGCTCGCCGACGGGCTCGACCGCCCGTCGGACAACCTGCTGCGGCACGCCGGGCGCGCCATCGCGTCCTGGCAGGACCACCTGAACGAGCTCGTACGCACCGAGGGCGTGACCAAGCGCTCGGTGTCCAAGCTCGTCTCGTTCGATCCCGACGCGCTCTCCCTGATCTTCACGGTCGCCATGTTCAGCGGCGGCGACGGGTCGGGCGTGCCGCACCGGCTCGTCAACGCCCTGCTCGGCGCGGAGTCGCTGCGCGGCATCGGCGCCAAGGCGCTCAGTGACCTGCGAGCCAGGATCGGCATGCTGTTCGACGAGGAATCCATGCGTTACGTACACGCTCTCGACTCGGCGGGCATCCCGGACGAGTCCGTCGCGACCCGCCTCTACCAGGCGACGTACAACCTTGAGGTCGCCCGATGACGACGACCACGCCCCCGAGGGCGGGCCTCGCGCCCAGGTTGTCCGCGCTCAACAAGGTGGTGGAGCTCGGTCCCGGGCGGCTCGACCAGAAACTGCTCACCGAGGCCGGCGCGCTGCTGACGCGGGCCGGCGACCGGCTCAAGCTGTCGTCCGAGCACACCGTGGTCGCCCTCGCGGGCGGCACCGGCAGCGGCAAGTCGTCCCTGTTCAACGCCATTTCGGGGCTTGAGCTGTCGCCCACCGGCGTACGCCGTCCGACGACGGCCCGTACCCACGCCTGCGTGTGGGGGCTGGAGGGCTCGGCGCCGCTGCTCGACTGGCTGCAGATCCAGCCGCGCCACCGCTTCTCCCGTACCAGCGCGCTCGACAAGGGCGACAGCCAGCTCCACGGGCTGATCCTGCTCGACCTGCCCGACCACGACTCGATCCGGGCGCTCAGCGACAACGAGGCCGACCGGCTCATCGGGCTGGCCGACCTGGTGGTGTGGGTGCTCGACCCGCAGAAGTACGCCGACGCCTCCACCCACCGGCGCTACGTGACCGAGCTGGCCGGGCACGACGCGGTGACCGTGTTCGCGCTCAACCAGGCCGACAGGCTCTCCGCGGCGGAGCTGGCCGAGCTGGTCATCGACCTCAACGACCTGCTGCGCCGGGAAGGCGTCGAGCATCCCAGCGTCGTACCGACCTCGGCCGTCACCGGGCGCGGCGTCGAGAGCCTCAAGAGCGTGATCGCGACCGCCGTCGGCCGCCGCCGCGCCGCCGTCCAGAAGCTGGAGGCCGACCTCCAGCGGATGGAGCAGCGGCTCGGCGAGGCCATGCCGCTCGGCGACGCGCTGCTCGTGCCGTCGTCGGTCGACGAGGCGCGCAGGATGGGGCTCACCGATGCGCTCTGCGATGCGATCGGCGTCCCCGCCGTCGGCGAGGCCATGGAGAACGTCTACGCCGAGCGTTCCAGCCAGTGGGTCGGCTGGCCCTATCCGCGGTGGTTCGCCAAGTTCCGTCCGGATCCGTTGAAGAGCCTGCGTCTCGAAGACGTCGGCGACGAGATCCGGGGCATCACGACCGGCTCGGTGAGCGCGCATTCCGCCGAGGTGGCCAACGCCGTGCAGGCGCTCACCGACGGGCTGTCGGCCGGGATGGACCCGGTGTGGCGGACCGCGGTGCAACAGGCCGCGCGCTCGCACGCGTCCCGGCTGCCGAAGGCGCTGACCGAGGAGCTCACGGAGGTGGCGCCGCGCCTCGACCGGGTGCCCGGCTGGTGGCGGCTGCTCAAGGTCTGGCAGTACCTGCTGGTGGTGGCGTTCGTGGCCGGGGTGGTGTGGCTGGTGGCCGGGCTCACCGTGCCCGCACAGCTGCCCGCGACCCTGCAACTGGTCGGCGACGGCGCGGCGCTGCCGTGGGTGGCGCTCATGATGGCCTCCGTCCTGGGGCTGGGCGCGTTGTCGGGCATCGCCTCGCGCAACTTCGTGGAGCTGGGGGCCTCGCGGGAGCGGGAACGTCTGGAGCGGGAGATGCGCCGCAGGGTGGCGACGGTGTCGGCGAAGATGGTGGTGGAGCCGGTCGAACGCGAGCTCGGCCGCCACCACGCCTTCTACACGGCCCTGCGCGACCTCTCGGGCTGATCCCCTCTTCTCGTACGCTTCCTGCACGACCGGCCGTCATCCACAGCCGATCCTGCCTCGCCGTCCCTCATCCACAGAACGGCGTTCGCCCCCGCCCCACCCGGCCTGCTTCAGGCACCGTGTTCCCAGGTCGCGGGCAGTCCGCCCGCCGCATGGGAGGCACGGATGAACGACATCTACATCACGCTCACCGGAAACGTCGCAGCAGAGCCACGGCAGTACAGCTTCGACGACGGCACCAGGGTCACGTCGCTGAAGGTGTTCACCTCGCACCGCTACTTCGACAGGAAGACCGGGCAATGGACCGACGGTGAGCGCGTCTGCTTCACGGTCCGCTGCTGGCGTGCGCTGGGCGACAACGTCGCCGACTGCGTACGGGCGGGGCAGCCCGTCGTCGTGTCCGGCAAGCTCCGCATCCGCGAGTTCGGCGCGGAAGGCGACCGCCGGTTCATGCCGGAGATCGAGGCCAGCGCGGTCGGGCACGACCTGCGCTGGGGCACCGGCGTCTTCACCAAGCCGGAGCGCGGGGGCGGCCTGGGCTCGATGACCAAGGAGATGCGCGAACGCCTCGACGAGGAGACCCAGGACTGGGCGATGGGCACCAAGCCCGTCCGTCCGTCTTCCCTCCACCCGTCCGCCGACCCGTCGGTCCCCGCGACCGCCGACGCACCCCGAAGCGCACCCGCGCAGCCTCACGACGACGAGGCCGGGCCGGACGCCGACCTCACGACGCTGGGCATAGCGGCCACCGACCCCCACGCCGCCCGCCCGCAACCGAGCGCACGTCCCGAGCCCCACCCGGACACCGCCGCGGATGACGACACCACTCCTGGCCCGGTCACACCAGAGCAGCCGGGCCGCGGTTCGTCAGCCAAGGCCGCCACGGTCCGCGTCCTGGGCGCGTCCAGCAAGCCCCGGACGAAGACACAGACACCGGAGAAGGCCGCGGCCTGACACCATCGCCACCTGACGGCTGAGCACCTGCACCAGTGGATGCTTCCGCCGTGACGGACACGTGGCCGCTGCCCACGGGGGCGGGTGTCTTCATGCCGACCCACGCAACCGGCCATGAAGACACCCGCCCCAACCCGGCCGGCCCACTCGCCTCGACGCTCCCACAACCACACCCACCAGGCGCGCCCACATCGAGGACGCAGTGGGCGGCCGATCAAGCGAAAAGCCCGCCCCCGGCACAGCGCCCGACCCGCCGGCTGCTCATCCACCTGCACGGACTACTCGCGGGCTGCGACCTCTCTGGACGGGTTGCCCGTTGTCTGTATGGGCTCCTTAACCGCCTGACCGGGGCACCCACGTAACTACCAATCCACCCAAGGGGGCGCGTGCATGCGGAGGCGCACTGGCCCGGTTCGCCTCACGGTGATCCCCCACGGGTAACTACGCCCGGAGGCGCGCTGCCCAGGTGCGGGTTGGTGCCGCTTGCCTCCTGGCGGTGCTCTGGTTCGGGGACGCGCAGGCGTCGAGACGGACGGCATCGCGTGAAGGACATACAGCGTCCTCAGGCGGTGACGCGACGCGCGTGCGGGCAACGGCGGGCAAGCGCGACGTGACGGCAGTCGTATGTGTGATGCACTCCTTGATTGCGTAGGCCCAGACGCGCTGGTCATCGAGTTCCTCGACGGACCGGATGAAGGAGTGGTACGACCGATGGTTCACCGGCCATCGGTCGGGGGGAAAGCGATCGGGGCGGAGGGCAGCAGCCGATGGGTCGGCGCCCGCGCAGGGGACGGCCAAGGGGAGGGGGAGGGGCATCGGCTGATGGCCCCGATGTCACCCCGAAGGGGGTCGATGGGGTGTTTGTCCGTGTCAGATACCTAGAGCATGGGTCATGTCCAGGTCACGCCCCGCACCATGGTTGCTCCTTTCCGGCACTGCCCGCTCGCGGAGTGAGCAGGCGTGGTCGTTTCAACGTAGCGGTTCCCATCGCATAACGCACACTCCGCAATTATTGTGTTACACATCGTTAGTCAGGGAGGAGACGAGATGGCGGCGACCAGTCACGCCACGATCAAGTCTCGCGACGGTGTGTCAAGAATGGCCGGTCGTTGGCCATTGCTCGGGCAACGGCGCCCGCTTGTGGCGTATCTGTGCGCCATTGTCGCCCTAGATGCCGTCGCGATCACCTTGTTCACGAGATCTACCGATTTCCACTGGCCGGATTTGCTGACCTTTGCCGCTCTCATGGCGTGCGGTGCGGTCTGCATCGAGGCCAGCAGGCGTCTGGGCATGCCCGCCGGGGTCTCGCGTGACCTGTTGTCGGCCTGGTGGCTGCCGGTCGCCCTGCTCCTGCCGCCGGTCTACGCCCTCTTTGCGCCGATCGTGCTGCAGATCCTTCTGCAGGTGCGCGTGCGCGCCACAGTTCTCTACCGTCGGGTGTTCAGCTCGGCGGCCATCGGTCTGGCCGGCTGCACGGCGTCGGTCGCCTTCCACTGGGTCGTCCCCGACCCCTGGGTGCTGACGCGGGGGAGTGGGCCGCCGATCGCTTACGCGGTTGCGGCCGCCGTGCTGTTCTCCCTGCTCAACATCGGTCTCATCGCGGTCGCGGCGCACACGTCCGATCCTGAGGGGTCGTGGCAGGAGGTGTTGTGGAACCGGGAGAGCGTCCTGCTGGACGTCGTCGAGCTGTGTCTCGGGGTCACGGTCTCGATCGGGTGCGGGCTCAACCTGGCTCTGCTGGTGCTCGCGTTGCCGCCGGTCGTCCTGCTGCAACGCAGTCTGTTGCATGCGCAGTTGCAGGCCGCCGCCCGTACCGACTCGAAGACCGGGCTGCTCAACGCGGCCGCCTGGCAGCGGGAGGCCGACACCGAGATCCTTCGGGCGCGTCGCAGCGGTGACACCCTGGCGTTGCTGATCATCGACATCGACCACTTCAAGCGGGTGAACGACGCCCACGGGCATCTGGTCGGCGACGAGGTGCTGGCCGGGGTGGCGGCCATGTTGCGCAGGGAGTTGCGGGAGTCCGACGTGGTGGGGCGGTTCGGGGGCGAGGAGTTCGTCGTCCTGCTGCCGGGGGCGGACGTCGACGAGGCGCGGCAGGTCGCCGAGCGACTTCGTACGCACATCGGGCACATGGCCATCCCGGTGGACGATGCTCTGATCCGGATCACGATCTCGGTCGGGGTCGCGTTGATGTGTGTGCACGGCGACGATCTGATCGACCTGCTGGCCGCCGCCGACCTGGCTCTCTATCGGGCCAAGGAGCTGGGCCGGGACCGTGTCTGCATCCCCGTCGTCCAGCCGCCGCAACCGCCGTCGCCCGAGGAACAAGCCGTGTGACGTGTCGTCGCGCACGCCGTGTGGTGCGCGGTGGGATGTGCGGGGAATGCGGGCAGGCGCCTGAGGGACGGATGGGTCAGGGGCCTGCCCTCGGGTTGTGGCCCGTGCGCCTCGGGCGTCAGGGCGTGGTGACGCCGTCGCAGGTGACGAGCCGGACGGCGGGAGCCGAGACGATCTGGATGTGGGGTACGCCGGGGACCTCGACGTTGAGATACCCGCCCTCGATGGCGAACCGCACTCCTTCCACGGCCGACACCCGGCGGCCCTCGGAGTTCGTCAGCGTGTAGCCGTCGAGGAGTTCGACGGTGCCGTTTCTCCAGGTGGGGTTCATGCCTGCACCTCCGGGAAGTCCAGCTCGGGCTGGGCGAGGTGGTTGAAGTAGTTGGACAAGGTGTTCAGGGCGATGTGGCCCACGATCTCGGCGAGCTCCGCGTCCGAGACGCCGGCGGCCCGTGCGGCGTCCAGGTCCGCGTCGCTCACCGTGCCGCCCGTGTGCATGATCGCCTGAGTGATCGCCAGGACGGCGGCCGCGTGCGGCTCGTCGTCCGCGCCCTGGCGGGCCTTGAGCAGTTCCTCGTCGGACATGCCCATACGGCGTCCGCGCATGGTGTGGGCGCTCACGCAGTACGTGCAGTGGTTCTCCTGGGCGACCAGCAGGGCGATCTGCTCCCTCAGTCTCGGGGTGAGGACGCCCGAGCCGAGGTGTTCGCGCATCGCGAGGTAGCCGGCCAGGGCGGCTGGGCCGTTGGCGAGGGCGGCGTACAGGTTGGGGACCTTGCCGAGCTGGCGGCGGGTCTGGTCGAGCAGACCGTCATTGTCTTCTGTCAGTTGTGGAAGGCGGGGCATGAGGTCTCCAAAACGGTACTGATCGGTTCCATCTGGGCAAGACGATACCGAACGGTTCCGTTTTAGGGAAGTTCGGGATAGCTTGGCGGTATGCCCACACGTGCACGTGAACGACTGCTCGACGCCGCCGAGGACCTCTTCTACGCGGAGGGGATCAGAGCGGTGGGCGTCGAGCGGATCCTGAGTGTCTCGGGGGTGGGCCGCGCCTCCTTCTACCGGCACTTCCCGAGCAAGGACGACCTGGTCGTGGCCGTACTGCGGCGACGGGACGAGCGGTGGCGGGCCTGGCTGGCCGAACGCGTGGAGGCTCTGGGCGGCCATCCGCTGGACGTCTTCGACGCCCTGGCCGAACGGTTCGCGCGGGCGGATTTCCGTGGGTGCGCCTTCATCAACACCATGATCGAGACGGCGGATCCGGACAGTGCGGCACATCGGGTGGCGGCCGAGCACAAGGATCGCGTGCGGGCGTACATCTCGGGGTTGATCGAGCGCGACGGTCGTCGCGCCGATGCCGCCGAGCTGGCGCACCTGTTCGTCCTGCTGGTGGACGGTGCCATCGTCACGGCGGTACGTGAGCGCTCGACCCACCCGGCACAACGGGCACGAGCCGCAGCCGCCGCCCTCCTCGCACCGGCGCGGACCATCGCGGGGACCACCGCAGGGGCCGAGACTTCTGGGGCCGCGACCTAGGAAGCCGTGGTGGACGCGGCCGTGGTGAAGGGGGCCGTGGTGAAGGGGGCCGTGGTGAAGGGGGCCGTGGTGAAGGGGCCGTGCTGGAGGCGGCCGTGGTGGAGGGGCCCTGGCAAAGGGGCATGGCGGCGGAGGCCGTGACCAGAGGGCCATGGAGGGGCGTGATGGCGATCCTGGTCGGCTGAGGTCGGGGCGAACGGCGTCCGTCCCCAAGGTGGGCTCGCGGCCTGGGGTGTCATGGGTGATTCAGCGTGCGAGGGCGGCAAGGGGCGGCTCCGGGACGTCACGGCGTTCGGGGGAGGTGGGGTTGGAGGGGTGGGGGTGCAGGGGCGAGCGGGGACGGGCGGAGGTGAAAGGGGCTGGGCGGCGGAAGCCTGCGTGTGCAGCCTCTAAGCTAGGGAGCATGCCGGAGTACATCTACACGCTGCAGCGCGTGCGCAAGGCGCACGGCGACAAGGTTGTCCTTGACGACGTCACGCTGTCGTTCCTGCCCGGAGCCAAGATCGGTGTCCTGGGGCCGAACGGCACCGGGAAGTCGACGCTGCTCCGGATGATGGCCGGCCTGGAGCAGCCGTCCAATGGCGACGCCAAGCTGATGCCGGGCTTCACGGTCGGCATGCTCCAGCAGGAGCCGCCGCTCAACGAGGAAAAGACCGTTCTGGGCAATGTGCAGGAGGGTGTCGCCGAGACGATGGCGATGCTTGAGCGCTACAACCAGATCGCCGAGCAGATGGCCACCGACTACAGCGACGAACTGCTGGAGGAGATGGGCAAGCTCCAGGACCAGCTGGAGCACCGCAACGCGTGGGACCTCGACAGCCAGCTGGAGCAGGCGATGGACGCCCTGCGCTGCCCGCCGCCCGACGCCGAGGTGAGCAAGCTGTCCGGTGGTGAGCGCCGCCGCGTGGCGCTGTGCAAGCTGCTGCTTGAGGCCCCCGACCTGCTGCTGCTCGACGAGCCCACCAACCACCTCGACGCCGAGAGCGTGCAGTGGCTGGAGTCGCACCTGGAGAAGTACGCCGGCACGGTGCTGGCCGTCACCCACGACCGGTACTTCCTGGACAACGTCGCCAACTGGATCCTGGAGCTCGACCGCGGTCGCTGCTACCCCTACGAGGGCAACTACTCCACCTACCTCGACATGAAGGCCCAGCGCCTCAAGGTCGAGGGCCAGAAGGACGCCAAGCGCAAGAAGCGCCTGGAGGACGAGCTGGAGTGGGTGCGCTCCAACCCCAAGGCCCGCCAGACCAAGAGCAAGGCCCGTCTCCAGCGGTACGAGGAGATGGCCGCCGAGGCCGACAAGTTCCGCAAGCTGGACTTCGAGGAGATCCAGATCCCGCCGGGCCCGCGTCTGGGCACCACGGTGATCAAGTCGGACCAGCTCACCAAGGGCTTCGGCGACCGCCTGCTGATGGAGAGCCTGACGTTCGACCTGCCGCGTAACGGCATCGTCGGCGTCATCGGCCCCAACGGCGTCGGCAAGACCACGCTGTTCCGCATGATCACGGGTGGGGAGACGCCGGACGCGGGGTCGATCACGGTCGGCGACACCGTGAAGATCTCCTACGCCGACCAGAGCCGGGGCGGCATCGACCCGAACAAGAACGTCTGGGAGGTCGTCTCCGACGGGCTCGATCACATCAAGGTCGGCAACGTCGAGATGCCGTCGCGGGCCTACATCGCGGCGTTCGGGTTCAAGGGGCCCGACCAGCAGAAGAAGGCGGGGGTGCTGTCGGGCGGCGAGCGTAACCGGCTCAACCTGGCGCTCACCCTCAAGCAGGGCGGCAACGTGCTGCTGCTCGACGAGCCGACCAACGACCTCGACACCGAGACGTTGTCGTCGCTGGAGAACGCGCTGCTCGACTTCCCGGGCTGCGCCGTGATCACCTCGCACGACCGGTGGTTCCTCGACCGCATCGCCACCCACATCCTCGCGTGGGAGGAAGGCTCGAACTGGTTCTGGTTCGAGGGCAACTTCGCCGACTACGAGAAGAACAAGATCGAGCGTCTCGGCGCCGACGCGGCCCGTCCCCACCGGGTGACGTACCGGAAGCTGCACCGGGACTGACGCACACGTCTTGTCCTGGCGCCGGGACGGACGGGCACGTCCCGTCCCGGCACCGGGGCGAGCGTCTCACTCCTGCGACGAGCGGCGGGCCCCTTCGGGGGCGCGCCGCTTTCGCGTGTTCCGACAGGGCTGATCAGTGTTCGGGCTCGGTTGGGACGGTTCGGTGTTCGGGCTGGGTTGGGACGGTTCGGTGTTCGGCCCCGGTTTGGGACGGTTCGGTGTTCGGGCTCGGGCGGGATGGATCGGTGTTCGGCCCCGGTTTGGGACGGTTCAGTGTTCGGGCTCGGGGGGGATGGGTCAGCTTTCGGCCTCGGTGAGGGCGACCTGGACGGGGGTGGGGGCGGGGCGTCGCCAAGGACCGTTGAACAGCAGGATCGCGGGGACGAACAGCACGAGGCAGCCCAGCGCCACGAACAGCCACGTCTGCCAGCTCGTGGCCGCCACGACGTGCGGGATGACCAGCAGCCCGACCACCGCGATCGCCTTGCTCAGGAAGCCGAACAGCCCCCAGGCCGTGCCCTGCAGGCGCGGGTCGGCGTCCTCGGCGTCCTCGGAGTAGTTGGCCATCCAGGGGGCGTAGGCGACGCCGAGTGAGCCGCCGAGCAGGGCGCCGACCACCATGAGCGTGCCGGTGGAGACGCCTTCCTGGCCGAGCGCGACGGCGAGGTAGGCGGTGACCAGCACCGCGGCGATCGTCCCGGCGAGCGAGAAGGGCTTGCGCAGCTGCAGGCGGTCCGACAGGCGGCCGGTGACGATCAGCGTGACCAGGTTCAGGCTCCAGAACGCGGCCATGATCGTGGACGCCTGCGCGCTGCTGATGCCGAGCGCGCCCACCAGCATCGTCTGGCCGAACAGCGACAGCGTGATGTAGAGGACCAGCCAGAGCGAGATGCCGACGACGTGGGCCCAGATGTTGCGCCGAGCGAACAACGACCGGACGGTGGGCGGACGCCGCAGGTCGACGACCTCCTCGGCGGCCCGTTCGGTGTGCTGGATCCTGGCCCGCAGCTCGGGGGACAGGTCGGCGATGTTGAACGCGATGACCGCGGAGATCACCAGCGAGAAGCAGCCCATGATGACGAACTGGGACCGCCACGACTCGTCGAAGATCGGCAGTGTCCAGCCGGCGACGGCGGCGGCCAGGAAGTTCGCGCCCACCGGGCCCCACGTCCAGAACCCGAACGCCTGCGCCCGTCCGAGCCGTGGCGAGAAGTCGCGGATCAGCGGCGCGGTGGAGGCCATGGCGACGCCGTCCACGAAGGCCAGCAGGATGCGGGCGATCAGCAGGTCGCGCGGGCTGTGCACGAGCGTCATGGCGAAGCAGCACACGGCGGTGAGGGCCATGAGCGGGATGAGCAGGCGGACCCGGCCGACCCGGTCGGTGAGCCGCCCGCCCAGGATGGAGGCCACGGCACCGGCCACCGCGGCCGCCCCCGACACCGCGCCGTACGTGGCCAGGGACATGTTCAGATCTTTGAGCAGCAGGGGTACGACGGGCGCGATCTGCCCTTCGTAGGAGCCGATGAGGATGGCCAGGACGGCCATGGTGAGGATCTTCATCCGGCGGGCGCCGGTCGGGTACTCGTCGAGCTCGCGGACGTAGGACAGCCTCATGACAAGCCTTTCTGTCGAGCCTAGGCCCCCCGCCATGAGTTCTAGAAGCTAGCTCTAGAATCCATTTCTGAGATGCTGCTCCTCGCATCGGCCGGCGTCAAGAGTGCGTGCCCGGTATCAGATGATTAGAATCAAATTCTAGGATTCGTTCGTAGTGAGGAGCCGGGCGTGGACCTGGAACTTGACGGCCTCGACGTGACCTTCGACCACACGGCCGTGGCCGCTCCCCGGATCAGGGACCTGCTGCCGATCTACCGCGACCTGCTCGGCGGTCGCCATCTGGGCGGCGGCGGGGACAACCGGATCAGCGGGTACCGCACGCTGCAGCTCACCTACTCCAACGGGAGCAAGATCGAGCTCATGGAGCCGCTGACCGGGTCCACGTTCTTCGACAGCTTCTTCGAGCTGACGCGGGGGCGGGGCGGCGTCCATCATCTGAACTTCCACGTCGGGGACATGGACGCGGCCGTCGCCCGGCTCACCGGGCGCGGCTACCGGCTGCACGGGCTCAACAGGGCCGACGTGCGCTGGCAGGAGGTGTTCCTGCACCCCAAGGAGGCGCACGGCGTGCTCATCCAGCTCGCCTGCCCGGGGTTCCGTGATCCGGACGAGGCCCGCCCGACGCTGGAGGAGGTGCTGGCGGGACGCGGCCGCAACGGCGACGGCATCCCCAGCCCCTGAGCCACGGAGGCTTCCCCGGAACCGAACTCAGCTCTAGAGTGCGATTCTAGAACTAGAGTAGGGAGGCCCATGAAACCGGCACCGAAGCCAACGCCCGAGACCCAGCCGTTCTGGGACGGCACGGCCGCGGGAGAGCTCAGGATCCAGCGCTGCCAGACGTGCGCGCGGCACTACTTCTACCCCCGGCCGAGCTGCCCCCACTGCGGCGGCGGCGACGTGGAGTGGGTGCGCGCGACGGGCCGCGCGACCCTGTACTCGTACGTGATCAACCATCGTCCCGCGCCCGGTTTCGAGGACGGCGGGCCCTACGCCATCGCCGTCGTGGAGCTGGAGGAGGGCGTGCGGATGATGACCAACATCGTCGGCGTGCCCAACACCCCTGAGAACCTGCCGCTGGACATGGAGCTGCGGGTGGTGTTCGAGCGGCGCGGCGACGTGCACGTGCCGCTCTTCGAGCCCGCGGAGGGCGCCCGATGAACATCGTGATCGCCGGGGCGGCCGAGACCGACGAGATCGGCCGCCTGCCGGACCGCTCCACCTTCCAGCTCCACCTGGAGGCCGCGCGCAACGCCCTCGCCGACGCGGGCATGACGAAACACGACATCGACGGCATCGCCACGGTCGGCACGCCCGGCCCGATCCAGGTGGCCCACGCCCTCGGCATCACGCCCTCCTGGCTCGACGGCACGGGCGTGGGCGGGTCGTCGTTCCTGTTCCACGTACGGCACGCGGCCGCCGCCATCCGGGCCGGGCTGTGCCGTACCGTGCTGATCACGCACGGCGAGTCGGGACGGTCGCGCGTCGGCGCCGGCCGGTGGGGGCTGGGCGCGGACTCGCTGCTCGGGCAGTTCGAGCTGCCGTACGGGGTGGTCGGGCCGCCGACGTCGTTCACCGTCACGGCGCTGCGCCACATGAAGGAGACCGGCCTCACCCACGAGCAGCTGGCCGAGGTGGCGGTCGCGCAGCGCCGCTGGGCCTCCAGGAACCCGCGGGCCATGTACCGCGACCTGATCACGGTCGAGGACGTGCTCGCGTCGAAGCTCGTCGCCTACCCCTTCCACCTGCTGGAATGCTGCCTGGTGACGGACGGCGGCGGCGCGCTGGTCGTCACCTCCGAGGAGTTGTCGCGCCGCCCGCCGGTGTACCTGCTCGGCTCCGGCGAGGCCATGGACGCGCCGATGGTCTCGCAGATGGAGGACTTCACCACCTCCAAGGGCTTCCGCCTGTCCGGCCGGGCCGCCTTCGCCGAGGCCGGGATCTCCCACGACGACGTCGACCACCTGATGGTGTACGACGCCTTCGCCCACGTGCCCGTCTACGGCCTGGAGGACCTGGGCTTCGTCGGGCGGGGCGAGGCGGGGGCGTTCATCGCCGAGGGGCACACCTCGCCCGGCGGCCGGCTGCCGATGAACACCAACGGCGGCGGCCTGTCCTACACGCACACCGGCATGTACGGCATGTTCGCCATCCAGGAGTCGGTGCGGCAGCTCCGGGGCGAGGCCGCGGCCCAGGTGCCGGACGTGGAGGTGAGCGTGGTGCTGGGCAACGGCGGCATGTTCGCCTCCGCCGCCACCCTCGTCCTGGCCTCCCGGTTGCCCTAGGTTCCGCGCACGGCCGTCCGGGCAGGCGAGCCCGGACGGGCCGATGGAACGGGATGGAACGGAATGGAACGCCTCTCCATCGGAAGCGGAAGATCCTGAGAAGAGGAGACGGCGATGCCGAAGTTCATGGACGTGCACAGTGGTTTCGTCGGTGTCACCGAGGAGCAGTTGCGCGAGGCCCACGAGCGGGACCTGGCGGTCGAGGGGGCCGAGGGTGTGCACTTCGAGCGGGCCTGGCTCGACCCGGACTCGGGCAAGGTGTTCTGCCTGTCGTCGGGGCCGTCGAAGGAGGCGGTGATGCGGGTGCACGAGAAGGCCGGCCATCCCACGACGGAGATCTACGAGCTGCCCGTCGAGGTCGAGTAGCCACGACCCGGCCACCGGACCGGTGACGGCCGCCCGCGCTGCTGCGGACGCGGGCGGCCGCCACCGAGACGCCCCGACCCACGACGCCCCGGTGGCGCGAGGTCGCGAAAAAACCGCCCAGACGGGCGAGGTCGCAAAAGACCGCCCAGGCGGGCGAGGGCGGGAAAAACCGTCCGGGCGGGCGCGTCGGGCGGCGGGCCGCGCGCGAGGGCCGTACTAGATTCGTCGGGTGAGCACGGGAGCCGCGCGCGGGGTGGGGCGGTTCGTCAACGGCGAGTCGGTCTACGGGACCATCCTGACGGCCGGCGTCGTCTCCGGGCTCTCGCACTGGATCGCCGACCCGGCCGAGCTGCTGGCGACCGCGATCGGCACGGTCATCGTGTTCTGGATCGCGCACGCGTTCGCCGAGATCGTCGGCGACCGGTCGCCGGACGTGCGCAAGGCGGTGCGGGGCGCGGTGACGCGGTCCACGGGCATGTTGTGGGGGCTGGTCCCGCTCACGGTGATCCTGTGCGTGGCGATGACCGGCGTGATGTCCGTGGACGCGTCGGTGTACCTGGAGATCGGCGTGTCGGTCGTCCTGCTCACCGTGCTCGGCTTCTTCGCGGCGGCGCCCAAGACCGACCGGCTCTGGATCCGGCTGCTCTGCGGAGCCGGCTCGGGCGCCCTGGGAGCCGTGATGATCCTGCTGAAGAGCCTTGACCATTGAGCAAGGGCGCCCGAGCCGCCAGGTCAGGAGGGCGGCGGGCGCCAGGTGATGAGCGCGTCCAGGGCCTCGACGCGGGAGCCGGTGACCAGGAGCGGGTTGATCTCCAGGGACTCCAGGTCGTCGCCCAGGCTCTCGGCGAACGCGGCGATCCCGGCCACCACGTCGGCCACCGCGTCCAGGTCGGCGGGCTCGGTGCCCCTGGCGCCGTCCAGCAGGGCCGCGCCGCGCAGCTCGGACAGGGCCCGGCGGACCTCGCCGGCGTCCACCGGCAGCACGCGCAGGGCCGCGTCCCGCAGCACCTCCACCCAGACGCCGCCGAGCCCGACCGCCAGGGTGAGCCCCCAGGCCGGGTCGCGCACCACGCCCGCCAGCAGCTCGATGCCGCCGCCGCGCTGCGGCTGGACCAGGACGCCCGCGTCGGGGGCGTGCGCCCGCGCCGCGGCCACCACCTCCCGGTACGCCTGCCGCACCTCCTCCGGGCCGGACAACCCGAGCCGCACCCCGCCGATGTCGCTCTTGTGCCCGAGCCCTTCGGCGGCGGCCTTGAGCACCACGGGGTAGCCGAACCGCTCGGCCGCGGCCACCGCCGCCGCCTCGTCCGCCGCGGTCTCGGACGGCACCACAGGCAGCCCCGCGGCGGCGAGCAGGGCGGCGGCCCGGTGCTCGGCCCACACGCCGTGCGCACCCTCGGGCGCGCCTCCGAATGCTTCCCCGAATGCGTCCCCGGATGCGCCGGTGACCGCCGCCCGCCCGGCCGGGCCGCCGCCGGTCAGGGCCCTGCGGTGGGCCTCCGACCAGCGCACCGCCGCGCCGAGCGCGGTCAGGCCGTGCTCGATCCCGCCCATGACGTACGGGAACCCGGTCTCCCGCTGCACCTGCCGCCCGAACTCCGTGACGTCGGTCAGCACGTTGCTCACCACCACGACCGGCACCGGCGACTCGGCGATGCGCCGCGCGCTGGCCTCGTACATGGCCAGGACGGGCGCGGGGTCCGCGGGGGCGATCCTGGGCGGTTCGGACAGCAGCATGACCAGGTCGATGCCGGGATCGGCGGTCACCGTCTCCAGGGCGCGGCCGAGCAGGGTGCGGTCGACGAGGACGTAGCCGGTGACGTCGAGCGGGTTCTGCACGGTGCCGAACGACGGCACGATCCCGGCCAGCTTCTCGACCGTCGCCGCGGAGAAGGGCGGCAGCTCCAGGCTCTCGTCCTCGGCCCGGTCCGCGATGATCTCGGACGCGCCGCCGGACGGGGTGACGACGCCCACCCGGCGGCCGGGCAGCGGGCCGGTGGCGGCCAGCAGCCCGGAGGTGATGATGAGGTCCTCCAGCGAGCGCACCCTGATCACGCCGAGCTGGCGCATGGCGGCGTCGATGACGTCGTCGTCGCCCACGAGCGCGCCCGTGTGGGCCTGCGCGGTGTGCGAGGCGAGCCGGCTGCGGCCGATCTTGAGCGCGACGATCGGCTTGCCCGCCTCCAGTGCCCGGCGGGCGACCCGGGAGAACTCGGCCGGGTTCCTGATCGTCTCCAGGAACAGGGCGATGACCCGGGTCGCCGGGTCGTCCACGAGGTAGTCGACGACGTCGGTGACCGTGACGACCGACTCGTTGCCCATCGAGGTCAGCAGGCTGACGCCGACGTTGCGGGCCTGGGCGAAGCCGAGCACCGAGCTGGCCAGCGCGCCGCTCTGCAGCACCACGCCGACCGACCCGCGCAGCAGCGGCTCGGGGATGGGCAGCCCGTACGGGGTCACGTCGGCGGCGGCGTTGATGTAGCCGTTGCCGTTCGGCCCGAGGATGGTCAGGCCGTTCTCGCGGGCGAACCCGGCGATCTCCGCCTCCAGCCGCGCGCCCTCCGCGCCGGCCTCCCCGAACCCCGCCGTGAGGATGACGTAGCAGCCGATCCCCAGCTTGGCGCCCTCCTTCAGCACGCCGAGCACGGCGGCCGTCGGCACCATGACGTAGGCCAGGTCGACGGGGGAGGGGAGCTCGGTCAGGCTGCGGAAGGCCGGCGATCCGTGCACCACCCCGCCCCTGGGGTTGACCAGGTGGACGGGCCCGGAGAAGCCGTGGGTGCGCAGGTTCAGCAGCGTGCTGACCGACCAGCCCGACTTGTCCGTGGCCCCCACCAGGGCGATCGAGCGCGGGTTGAACAGTGCCTCGACCGACATGGACTACTCTCCGATCAGGCCGAGCCTGGCGTGGCCCTTGATGAGGTTGCGGGCGATCGTGCGGCGCTGGATCTCGTCGGTGCCCTCGAAGATGCGCAGCAGGCGCAGCTCCCGGTACCACCGCTCGACCGGCAGCTCCTTGGTGTATCCCATGCCGCCGTGGATCTGCAGCACCCGGTCCACGACCTGGTTGGCCATCACGGCGCCGTTGAGCTTGGCGATGGAGGAGGCGTGCCGGGCGTCCATGCCCTGCTGCACCTGCCAGGCCGCGTGGAGGGTGAGCCACTTGGCCGCCTCGATCTCCACCTGGGAGTCGGCGATCATCCACTGGATGGCCTGGTACTCCGAGATCGTCTGCCCCATCGACTTGCGGATCTTGGCGTAGTCGATGGCCATCTGGAGCATGCGCTCGGCGGAGCCGATGGCACGGGCCGGGATCATGTACCGTCCTTGCCCGATCCACTGCATGGCAAGCTCGAAGCCCTTGCCGAGCTCGCCCAGGATGTTCTCCTCGGGCACCCGCACGTCCTGGAACACCAGCGCGGCCGGCCCCCACTCGCCCATGGTCGGGATGGGCTCGGACGTCCAGCCCATGTCCCGGTCGACCAGGAAGCACGTCACGCCGTGGCCCTCGGCCACCGCGAACACCATGACGAAGTCGGCCTCGCTGCCGCCGGTGATGAACGTCTTCTCGCCGTTGATCACCCACTCGGCGCCGTCGCGGGTGGCGCGGGTGCGGATGTTGCGGGCGTCGGAGCCGGCGCCCGGCTCGGTGATCGCGAAGCAGGACCGCCGTTCGCCCTCGATGGTGGGGACGAGGTAGCGCTGCTTCTGCTCGTCGGTGCCGGCGTAGAGGATGTTGTCGGCGCTGCCGCCGAAGGAGAAGGGCACGAACGTGCGGCCCATCTCCATGGCGATGATCGCGGACATGATCGGGCCGAGCGCCGCGCCGCCGTACTCCTCGGGGGTGTTGATGCCCCAGAAGCCCGACTTCCTGGCCTTGGCGCGCAGGTCGCGCACGACCTCGGGATCGAGCCCCGGACGCCCTTCGCGCTCGTTGCGCAGGACCTCCGGCTCCAGCGGCATGATCTCTTTCTCGATGAAGGCACGCACGGTGTCGCGGATCTGCCGTTCCTCCGGGCTGAGCGAGAAGTCCACGGCCGCCTCCTGAATTTCTAGAATCATTCTCTAGTACGTGATTCTAACCCCCGCGCGGCACTGGTCAAGAATCAGATTCTAGAATTCGGCGGGATAGAATGCCTGGCATGGCACGCAAGTCCTCGTGGGAGTGGAGCCGTACGGCTCAGACGCGCAAGAGCATGTTGCAGGCGGCCCGTGAGGTCTTCAGCGAGCACGGCTTCGCCGACTCCAACGTCTCTGAGGTCGTGGCCCGCGCCGGCTCCAGCGTCGGCAGCCTCTACCACCACTTCGGCGGCAAGACCGAGCTGTTCCTCGCCCTCTACGAGGACCACCAGGCGGCCCACGAGCAGGCGTCGGCCGCCAGCGTCGCCAAGGCCAAGAAGGAGGGCGTCAGCGACCCCGTCGAGCTGCTGATCGCCGGGGCCCGCGCCTACCTCGACGGCGCCTGGGACCGGCGCGACCTGGTCAGGCTCTTCATCGACGGCGACGGCCCGCCCGGCTTCGAGCTGATCCGCCGCACCCGCGGGCGCGAGTGGGTGCGCCAGAACGCCGTCCTGCTCGGCGCCGGGGGAGACCCGCTCGACCGGTTCACGGTCGCGGTGCTGACCAGCATCATCGGCGAGGCCGCCCGCGAGGTGGCCACGTCCGACACCGAGGAGGAGGCCAGGGAGATCATCGAGGCGGCGATGAAGCTCATCCACCGCCTCGATCCCCTCAGGGGGCTCAGCGACGACTGATCGTCGCCCGGCCGCGGTCGATCACCACCGTCCCGTCGTCCTTGGCGGTGCGGAACAGCACGTCGTCGCCGTCGGCCCAGATGGAGACGGTCAGCGGTTCGCCGGGGAACACCGGGCTGCTGAACCGGCCGGACATCGCCCTGAACCGTGACGGGTCCGACCCGGCGAGTGTGTGCAGCAACGCCCGCCCGGTCACCCCGTACGTGCACAGCCCGTGCAGGATCGGCCGGTCGAACCCGGCCCTGGCGGCGAACTCCGGATCGCTGTGCAGCGGGTTGCGGTCGCCGGACAGCCGGTAGAGCAGCGCCTGGTCCGGCCGGGTCGGGTAGGTCACCTTGTGGTCGGGCGCCCGGTCCGGGACCGCCCACTCGTCGCGGGGCCCCCGGTCGCCGCCGAAGCCGCCCTCTCCCCGGATGAACACCGAGCTGCGCGAGGCGATCACCAGCTCGCCGGTCTCCACATCCACGGCCCTGGCCTCGGTGGTCACCAGCGCGCCCGAGCCCTTGTCGTAGATGCCGGTCACCTTCGACGTCGTCCGTACGCCGCCCGCGGGCGGCAGCTCGCGGTGCAGCTCGAAGCCCTGCTCGGCGTGGACCAGCAGGGCCGGGTCGAAGTCGCCCAGCCGCCGCCCCGGCGACTGCGCCGCCAGCACCGCGAACGTCGGCAGCACCCGCTGCCCCTTCTCGGTGGCGAACTCCAGCTCGTCCAGGCCCGAGCCGACGCCGAGCGCGTACAGCATGGTGTCCTCGGCGGTCCAGGAGCGCTCGTGGGCCGGGCCCTCGACGCCGATCAGCGAGTGGTCGAGCGGCATGTCAGTCCTCCCGCCCGGGGACGCGGCCGTTGGTCAGGGCGTTGGGGGCGGCCTTGTCCACCAGGGCGGGGATGACCGCGCCCAGCTCGGCCGGGTCCCAGCGGCCGCCCTTGTCCACCCCGGGGCCGGCGTGCCAGCCCTCGGCCACGCTGATCATGCCGCCGCGCACGTTGAACACCCGTCCGGTGACGCCGCGCGCCTCGGCGCTGGCCAGCCAGACCACCAGCGGCGCGATGTCGTCGGGGTCGGCGCCGGTCGCCCCGGCCGGGATCAGGTTCTCCGTCATGCGGGTGAGCGCGGCGGGCGCGATGGCGTTGACCGTCACGCCGTAGCGCTCCAGCTCCCTGGCGGCGATCACGGTCAGCCCGGCGATGCCAGCCTTGGCCGCGCCGTAGTTCCCCTGGCCCGGATTGCCGTAGATGCCGGAGGACGACGTCGTGTTGATGATCCGGGCGTCGACCCGCTCGCCGGACTTGGCCTTGGACCGCCAGTAGGCGGCGGCGTGCCGCAGGGGCGCGAACGTGCCGCGCAGGTGCACCCTGATCACCGCGTCCCACTCGTCGGCGGTCATGTTGACCAGCATGCGGTCGCGCAGGATCCCGGCGTTGTTGACCAGCACGTGCAGGTCGCCGAAATGCTCGACGGCCGCTCCGATCAGGCGCTCGGCGCCGTCGAAGTCGGAGACGTCCTCGCCGTTGACGATCGCCTGGCCGCCCATGGCCTCGATCTCGGCCACCACCTCGGCGGCGGCCCCGGACGAGCCGGTTCCGTCCACCTCCGCGCCCAGGTCGTTGACCACCACCTTCGCGCCCTGTCTGGCGAACTCCAGGGCGTGCCCACGCCCGATGCCCCTGGCCGCACCCGTGACGATCACCACGCGACCTTCGACGATCCCGCTCATCCGACACCTCGATCCTTGACCGGCCGATGACTTGAACTGGATTCTAGTATCAAAATCTAGAAAGGACAGGCCCTTGGTGACGACGACCACCGCTCCCGTCGGCCACGCCTGGCGCACGCTCTCGGTCGTGAGCCTGGCCAGCGTGCTGACCGGGCTGGGCGGCAGCGCGATCAACGTCGCGCTGCCCGAGATCGCCCGGCACACCGGGGCCGACGCCACGGCCGCGGGCTGGATCCTGCTGGGCTTCCAGTTGACCACGACCGTCCTGATGGTGGTGTTCGGCCGGTTGGCGGACATGTTCGGCAGGCGCAGGATGTACCTGATCGGGCTGGCCGTCTACACCGGGGCCGCCCTGCTCGCCGGGTTCGCTCCCGGCGCGTGGGTGATCGTGGCCATGCGGGTCGTGCAGGCCGCCGGCGCGGCGATGTTGCTCACCAACAGCGCCGCCCTGGTCAGCGACGCCTTCCCGCGCGAGCGGCTGGGCGAGGGCATGGGCGTCTACGTGGCCTCCTTCTCCATCGCCGGGCTGATCGGCCCGACGCTCGGCGGCGTGCTCGCCTCGAACCTGGGCTGGCGCTGGGTGTTCTGGTTCAACGTGCCCATCGGGGTGGTCTGCCTGGTGTGGGGCGCGCTCACGCTGCGGCGGGTCGAACCGGCCGGGCGCGAACGCGGGCTCGACCTGCCGGGCAGCGTGCTCGTGCTGGTCACGCTCGGCGGGCTGCTGCTGGCGTTGTCGGAGTTCGGCAGGCTGGGGTGGGGGCATCCGGTGGTGGCCGCCGGGCTCGCCGCGTTCGCCGTGGGGTTACCGCTGTTCGTGGCCAGGGAGCGGCGGGCCGCCCATCCCGTGGTGGACCTGCGGCTGTTCCACGACCGGGCCTTCGCCTTCGGCACGCTCGCCTCCTTCCTCAACGCCGTCGCGCGGATGGGCATGGTCTTCCTCGTCGCGCTCTACTTCCAGGCCGTGCGAGGGGACGATCCCGTACAGGCCGGGCTGAAGGTGCTGCCGCTGGCGGTGGCGGCCATGGTCGCGTCGGTGACGTCGGGCTTCCTTCAGCGGCTGACCAGCGCGCGCACCCTCGCGGTGGCCGGGGCCGCCACCACGACCTGCGGCCTGCTGGCGCTGCTCGGCACGATGTCGGCGACCACCCCGTACCCGGCGGTGGCCGCCGGGCTCGTGCTCATCGGGCTCGGCTCGGGGGTCTTCCTGCCCTCCAACACCACCGCCATCCTGGACGGCCTGCCCTCCGAACGCCTCGGCATCGTCAACGCCATGCGCCTCATGCTCCAGAACACCGGCAACGTGGTCGGCACCGGCCTGGTGCTGTCGATCATCACCGCGCCGCTGCCCGCCGCGCTGCACCGGCGCGTCTTCGCCGGGACGCTGTCGCAGCTCTCCGGCGACGCGGTCGGCCTGCTCGTGACCGGTTACCGCTGGGCGCTCACCTGCATGGCCGCGATCTCGGTGCTGACCGTGCTGGCCTGCCTGGCCCGCCGCAAGGCCCGGTGACCAGCGGGCCGGACGGTACGGGTACCGTGGCGGACGTGGCAGAACCCTCCCCGGCGCACCGGCACGTCTTCCTCCGCATGGTCAGATTCGCCGACATCGACTCCCAGGGGCATGTGAACAACGTGCGCTTCCTCGACTACCTGGAGGACGCCCGCTTCGGCATGTTCGCGATCGATCCGGTCCGGGCGGGCGAGGCGCCCTTCGGAGGGCTCGTGGTCACCCGCCACGAGATCGACTACCGCCGCCCGCTGGGCCTGCGCCCCGACCCGGTCAGGGTCGAGACCTGGGTCACCCAGCTCAGGCCGGTCCGCTTCACCCTGGCCTACGAGATCCGCGACGACGACGAGGTCTACGCGACCGCCACCTCGGTGATCGTGGCCTACGACGTCGAGCGGGCCGCGCCGCGCCGGCTCAGCGAGGACGAGCTCGTCCTGCTCAAGCGTTACTCGGCCCAGGGCTGACCGCCCTGGAACCGCAGCCGCCCTCCGGTCCGGGCAGGAAGCGCTGGCTGATGCTCGCACTGGGGGTCAACGCCCATGCGAGCGTCACCTTAGGACTGTTCGGCCTGCCTCTCGTCATGCCAGAAATTGAGCGACATTTCGGTGTTCCGCTGGCAGTGGCCGGAGTCATTGGAAATGCCCCGGGAATCGGTGTTCTGGTGGCGCTCGTCGCCTGGGGCGCGCTGGCCGACCGGCACGGCGAGCGCCTGGTGCTCGGCATCGGCGTGAGCCTGGCGGCCGTGCTGCTCGCCGCCGTCGCCTTCGCCGGGCCCGCCTGGGCGGTCATCGCGCTGCTCGCGCTGGCGGGCGCGGCCGGGTCGGCGGCCATGGTCGGCGGCGGCCGCATCGTCCTGCGCTGGTTCCAGCCGCCCGAGCGCGGGGTCGCCATGGGCCTGCGCCAGGTGTCCTACACCCTCGGCATGGCCGTCGCGGCGTTCGTGCTGCCGCCGGTCGCGCGGGCGCACGGGCTGCCCGGCGTGCTGCTGGTCTGCTCCGCCGTGAGCCTGCTGGCCGCCGTCCTGGCCGCGCTGTTCCTGGCCGAGCCGCCGCACTCGATCGCCGGGGGGAGCGCGGGGCCGGCGCGGTCGCCGTACCGGCAGCCGGCGCTGTGGCGGGTGCACGCGACCAGCGGGCTGCACGCGATGCCGCAGATCGTGGTCAGCACGTACGGCGTCACCTGCCTGGTCGGCCTGTACGGCTGGGACGCCGTGGCCGCCGGCCAGCTCTTCGGCCTGTCGGCCGTCGCCGGGGCCGTGGTCCGGGTGGCCGTCGGCCGCTGGTCCGACCGGGTCGGCCTGCGGATGCGTCCCCTGCTGCTGCTCACCTGCGCCTGCCTGGCCGTGCTCGCCCTGCTGGTCGTGGGCACGGCGACGGACAGCCTGCTCGGCCCGGTGGCGCTCGCCACGGCCTCGGTGCTCACCGTGTCCGGCAACGGGCTGGCCTACCTGAGGGCGGGCGAGCTGGCCGGCCCCGCCTGGGCGGGCAAGGTGCTCGGCACCCACAACACCGTCCAGAACGTCGTCGCCCTGGGCGTGACGCCGCTGGCCGGAGCGCTGATCACCGGGACGGGGTACTGGGCGGCGTACGCGGCCGGCCTGGCTTGCGCGCTGGTGTCGCTGCCCGTCATCCCCGTCCGCGGCGAGCAGCGGGCCGGTTCTCGGTCATGACTCCCGGCGCAGCCACACGGCGGTGTCCGGCGGCAGCGTCCCGGCCTGGACGGTCCCGCTGGACAGCAGCACCGCGTCGTGCGCCGGCAGCCGTACGGGCTCCATCCCGCAGTTGATCGCGCAGATCAGCGGACCCCGGGAGAAGAAAAGCGCTCCGCCGGGGGAGTCCAGCCACTCCAGGGTGTAAGGAATCACACCCGCCAGCTCGCGGCGGCAGGCCAGGGCCCGGCGGTAGAACTCCAGCGTCGAGTCCGCGTCGCCCTCCTGCTTCTCGGCCGTCAGCTCGGCGAAGGCGGCCGGCTGCGGCAGCCAGGGCCGCACGCCGGGCGGCGAGAACCCGTAGGAGGGCGACTCCGCCGACCACGGCAACGGCACCCGGCAACCGTCGCGGCCCGGCAGCTTGCCCTGCGACTGGAAGAACACCGGGTCCTGCCTGGCCTCGGCCGGCAGGTCGGTCACCTCCGGCAGGCCCAGCTCCTCGCCCTGGTAGAGGTAGGCCGAGCCGGGCAGCGCCAGCATGGTGAGCAGCGCCGCCCTGGCCCGCGCCAGGCCCGTGCCGGGATCGGCGGTCTCATAGCGGGTGCGATGGCGTACGACGTCGTGGTTGGACAGCACCCAGGTGGCGTACGGGACCGAGGCCAGGGTGTCGTCGATCACCTTCTTGAACGCGGTCGGCGACCACGGCGCCTGCAACCAGGCGAAGTTGAAGCTCTGGTGCAGCTCGTCCGGGCGTACGTAGAGGGCGAGGTCCTCGGCGCTGTCGGTCCAGACCTCGCCGACGGCCATGCGCTCACCGGGGTAGGCGTCCAGCACCTTGCGCCAGTCGCGGTAGACGCCGTGCACCTCCGGCTGCCCCCAGACCGGCGAGACCGACGTGAACGACTGGTCGCCGACGTCGGGCAGCCCCTCGGCCTTGTACAGGCCCATCGCCACGTCGATGCGGAACCCGTCCACGCCCTTGTCCAGCCAGAAGCGCAGGACGTCGAGGAACTCCGCGTGCACCTCGGGGTTGCGCCAGTTGAAGTCGGGCTGTTCGGGGGCGAACAGGTGCAGGTACCACTGCCCGTCGGGGACCTGGGTCCAGGCCGGGCCGCTGAACGTGGACTGCCAGTTGTTGGTCGTGTCGCGGAAGATGTACCGGTCGCGTTTCTCACCCCGCAGCGCGGCCTGGAACCAGGGGTGCTGGGCGGAGCTGTGGTTGGGGACGATGTCCACCAGCACCTTCAGCCCGTGCTCGTGGGCCTCGGCCACCAGCGCGTCGAAGTCGGCCAGCGTGCCGAACAGCGGGTCGACGCCGCGGTAGTCCGCCACGTCGTAACCGCCGTCGGCCATCGGAGAGGGATAGAACGGCGTCAGCCAGATGGCGTCGACCCCCAGCCTCCTCAGGTACGGAATCCGCTCCCGCACCCCGGCCAGGTCGCCGACGCCGTCTCCGGAGGCGTCGGCGAAGCTGCGAACGTAGATCTCGTAGACGACGGCATCACGCCACCAGGGGATATCCATGTGGGCGTCATGCCCGTTATGTCGGCGAGTTCACCAAGCTGTGGGCCGCATAGACCAGATAGTCCCAGAGCTTGCTCGCCTGATCGTCGGGCAGGCCGAGCGAGTCGACCGCGTCACGCATGTGCCGCAGCCAGGCGTCGCGCTCGGCCTCCCCGATCACGAACGGCACGTGCCGCATGCGCAGCCGGGGATGGCCGCGCTCCTGGCTGTAGGTGTTGGGGCCGCCCCAGTACTGGATCAGGAATCCGCGCAGCCGGTCCTCGGCGCCCGTCAGGTCGGGCTCGGGGTAGAGCGGCCGCAGCAGGGGGTCTTCCGCGACACCTTCGTAGAAACGGTGGACGAGGCGGCGGAAGGTCTCCTCGCCGCCTACGGCGTCGTAGAAGGAGGTCTCTGTCACGTTCTCACCTTATGCAATGGCGACCATGGGGATTCCGGCGGAGTCCAGGGCGGCCTTCACCCTGAGCCGGATCTCCCGGGCGACCTCGGCCTGGCGGGAGGGCAGCGTCTTGGCGGTGATGCGGAACACCAGCGCGCTGTCGGACAGCTGCTCCACGCCGTACACCTGGGGCTCCTCCACGATCACGCTCTCGCGGAACTCGGGATCGGCCCAGATCTCCTCGGCCACGATCTCCAGCGCCGCGCGCACGGCGGTGATGTCGGCGTCGTAGGCCACCGGGACGTCGAAGTAGGCCCGCGACCAGCCCTGCGACTCGTTGCCGACGCGGGTGATCGTGCCGTTGCGCACGTACCAGACGCGGCCGTCGGCGTCGCGCAGCCGGGTGACCCGCAGGGTGACCGCCTCGACGGTGCCGACGGCGGCGCCCGCGTCGATCACGTCGCCCACGCCGTACTGGTCCTCCAGCAGCATGAACATGCCGGCGATGAAGTCCTTCACCAGTTCCTGCGCGCCGAAGCCGATCGCGACGCCCAGGATGCCGACGCTGGTCAGCAGGGGGGCGATGGGGATCGTCAGCCGGTCGAGCACGGTGAGGATGGCGGTGCCGAGGACGACGATGGAGGCGATGTGCTTGAGCACCGACCCCATGGTCTCGGCCCGCTGCTTGCGGCGCTCGTGCAGCAGCGCGTCGATGCCGTCGGTGGCCGCGTTGCGGCGGAACCTGTTGGTGAGCGAGCCGCCGGTGGCCGCCCGGTTCACCACCTTGGTGATCACCCGGTGCGAGATGTTCCGCACGACGAACCCGAGCACCAGGATCAGGACGATGGTGATGAAGCTGGCCAGCAACGGCGCCCAGGAGGCGTTGTCGAGCCAGTCGACCAGGGGACCACAGAACACCGTGTCACCTTGACAGGCTTGCGCCATCTGCGAGCTCACTTTGTCCAAGTCCTGCACGAGCGACGAATCTGCCGGCGTGGGCGTAGGCGATGGCCCTGGTGTCACCAACAGGAACACTGGGTGGATTCCCCCTCAGGAAGCGGTTCGGTCAGCGGCAAATCAGTCCAATTGGATCTAAAAATACCGCTGACCGAACCGGCCGCCGTCACATCACGCCGGGGAAGACGGGGTCGCCCGGTCTCTGGGCCGCGGAGGGAGAGACCGGACGCTCCGATGACGGTCGGCTCGGACGGGCCACACACCCGGAAGCATGGCCCGTTCCGGTTCCAAGGGGGGAGGTGATCCCCCCGGCACCCGGCGGGCGCACCCGCCGGGCTGATCTGCGCGCACGGGCGTACGCCCGCGCGAAGGGGCCGGAACCGGCGGGACGATCAGGGGCCCGGCAACCCGGACGCCCTCCGCACCGATCGTCCCGCCGGCCCCGCGGGGCCGCCGTGGGGGCGGTGACCCGTGGTGGCTGCGCTCCACCCGGATCACCGCGTGGTCACTCTCCCACCGCGGCGAGCACGCGTGCGACCTTGGTCGCGGCACCGGCCGGGTCGTCGGCCGTGTGCATGGGTTCGCCCCAGGACCAGCAGTACCACCAGTCGGGAAGGTCCGAGGCGTTCGCCGGCCGGCAGGTGACGTTCTCGGACAGGCTCGTCGCCTTCGGGTTGATGACGCGTACGAACTGCCGGCCGCTCTGGGTCTGGACCACTCGTGCGAGCAGACCGCGAGCGCCGAGCTCGGATACGAGGCGCTGCAGATGTCCGATCTTGTCGTCCGTCACCTTCTCGTCCTCCTTGGGAATCGTTGCTGGTGGGCCAAACATGGCTCAAGTCAACAGCACACGCAACGCCACTCTGCTGATCACAGGGAGTGGCTATTCCCTCATGGGTTGTAAGAAACAGTCCCTCGGAGGACGATCCTTAACCGTAGGCTTGATGAGCACGTTTCCAAACAGCCCTCACTGCTTCATAGTCATCTCTAGGCGAAGAGCTACCTGAGGGCTACGCTGAGTCACCAGTCTTGACGGGTCGAGACATCGGGAGAGGGGCCGGGATGTCCGGCAGGCAGCACAGGGAAACGGAGATCGCCCGGCGGATCAGGGCCAAGGGCCTTGCCACCGGGCGCACCTCCGCCCAGATAGCTGAAGAGATCCACGAGGCGTGCTCGCCGCAGTTCAGCACGACCCGCATCAAAGCGCACCGCCTGTCCTACGGCATCGCGCTGGCGGACGTGATCGAGCAGGTGCGCGCGTTGTTCGAGCGCGACGCCAAGGCGCCGCCGGGCATCGGCGAGACGTTGCTGTCGGCGTACGAGAGCGGGCTCAAGCGGCCGGGCCCTGAATACCTCCACTACCTGTGCTCGGTCTACCGGGTCGAGCCCATCGAGCTCGGCTTCGACGGGCCCTGCATCTGCGGCCACGGCCACCGGATGCCCGGCGTGCTCAGCGAGCCCACTGGTCGTTTGCAGGGGTCGGCGTCGCTCCCGCGCGACCTGGTGATCCATCCGATGACCGTCGAGGCCGACGCCCAGGAGGACGAGAACATCCTGCGGCGCACGTTGTTAAACCTGCTCGACACCGACGTCTCGTTCAAGCAGCAGTTCGACGGGCCGGTGCTGGGGGCGTGCGAGGGCATCCGGCGGCGGATGGACGAGACGCTGGTCTCGGCCACCGTGTCGGGCGGCATGCTCGACCAGTGGGAGGAGGCGACGCTGGCCTTCGGCCGCCAGTACACCACGACGCCCCCGCTGCGGCTGTTGTGCGACGTGCTGCTGGAGCTGAGCGCGGTCCGCACGGCGTTGTCCAGGCGTCAGCCGATCGACCTCCAGGACCGGTTGTGCCGCATGGCCGCGCAGCTGGCCGGCCTGAGCGGCATGGTGATGATCAACCTGGGCGACCACCGGCTGGCCCGGTCGTTCTTCCGCACCGGCCGCATCGCCGCCGACGAGACCGGCGACCGCGCGCTGCGGGCCTGGATCACGGCCAGGGAGTCGCTCGTCCCCCTCTACTACGGCGACGCCCGCGAGGCGCTCAACCTGGCCAAGAAGAGCCGCGACCTGGCGGGCGCCACGCCGTGCGTGGCCCAGGCCATGGCGCCGGTCGTCGAGGCGCGGGCCCTGGCCATGCTCTCGGGCACCGACAGCAAGAAGGAGGTCGTCGACCAGGCCAAGCGCGCGCTGGCCCGGGCCAGGAGCGCCTTCTCCCGCATGAGGAGCGAGGAGCAGGAGGACATGGCCTTCGGTTACACCGAGAAGCAGCTCTATTTTTACCAGGGTGACGTGCTCACCAAGCTCGGCCAGACCATCGAGGCCGAGGTTGTGCTCGACCAGGCGCTCGGCAAGTACGAGGACCACGTCCTCGACCAGACTCTGATCAGGTTCGACCAAGCCCAGTGTCGTCTCCTGGAGGGTGACCTCGACGAAGCCCTGAGAATTAGTACGAAGGCCTTGCGCATTTTGGGGGATGAATACCTCACGGACCTCATTATCCGCCCGGGACTCGCTCTGGAGCAGGCGATCATGAAGAAGGACGACAAACATCCAATGCTGGCCGAATTTAGCGCCGAACTGAGGCGTCGGAGGTCGGTCCAGAAGGAAGGGAGCGGTGGATGACGTTGAAGATCCGGCGGTACCGCTGGTCCGATCTCGACACCATCCTCGCGCTGCACCGGATCTGCCTCGCCGAGGTGGGTCTCCAACCCGGCGACGGCGTCTACTACGACGACGACTTCCCCCGCATCCAGGAGATCTACCTGGCCTGCGGCGGTGACTTCATCGTGGGCGAGACCGGCTCGCGGGTGGTCGCCATGGGCGGCCTGAAGCCCGTCGACCGGGAGACCGCCGAGGTGTGCAGGCTCAGGGTCCATCCCGAGTTCCAGCGGCGCGGCTACGGCGGCGTCATGCTCTCGGCCCTCGAAGACCGCGCACTGGAGCTCGGCTTCAGCAGCCTGCGCGGTGACACCACGCTCAACCAGGGCGCGGCCCTCGCGCTGTACGCCCGTCAGGGCTGGCGTGAGCTGTCGCGCCGCCAGGTGGGCGACCTCGTCGTCATCTACGGCGAGAAACGGCTGGCGCGCACGCCGGCCATGGAGCTCTAGCTCCGGCGACGACGCCGCGGTCCGACGCTTCCGGATCCGGCGGCCACGCCCCATCCCCTCCTGGGGCCATGGCTTGTTTCCCCTTTCCGCCCCCGTGGCGTTCCTGCGACCTCTACGCTCAGGCGTGACCACACCGCCTCGCGATGATCGCAGAGAGTGACGGTCTCCGGGGCGAGGCATCGGCCCGTTCGCACGGTACGCGCACGCGTCCGTACACAGTGCGAATGTGGAGAGCTCGGCCGTACCGGGCAGTAACCGCAGGAAAGAGCTGTTTTCGCCGCCGCCGGTATGGATGTTTCGGGCCTGGAGTGAGGGTCTTAACTCCAAGTGGAACAGTAACCTCACCGGCTTCGCCGCGTGCTCTGGCGAATGCATTTAGTAGTGGCATGCTCTGCTCCATGGCAGGCATGCCCGCTCCCCGACCCCTCCTGGGAGCCGTGCTTCTGTTGTTCGTCAGCGCCGCTTGGGGGTCGGCGTTCCCGCTGATGAAGGATCTCATTCTCCGGTTACCGGTCGAGGATCTGCTCGCCGAGCGGTATCTCATCGCCGCGGTGACGCTGCTCGTCATCCGGCCGGGCTCGCTGCGGGGGCTGTCGCGCCGGACGTGGGTCAACGGGCTCGTGCTGGGGCTGCTGTTCGGCGTCGGGCAGACCGCCCAGGCGCTGGCGCTGCACAGCCTGCCCTCGGCGGTGTCGGGGTTCGCCGTCGGGTGCAGCGTGGTGATCACTCCGGTCCTGGCCCTGGTGATGTTCAGGAGCCGGGCGCCGCGGCGGGTGTGGGCCGGGGTGGTGCTCGCCATGGCGGGGATGACCGTGTTCACGCTGCTGCGCGGGGTCGAGGACCACGAGGTCTCGCTGCTCGCGCTCGGCGTCACGCTCACGGCCGCGGCGCTCTACTCGGCCCACACGCTCATGCTCGCCGAGCTGTCCAAGAAGGGCGAACGCTTCCACGCGTACGCGCTGACCACGATCCAGCTGTTCACGATCGGCATCCTCACCGGGGGCTTCGCGCTGCGCGGCGGGATCACGCTGCCGTCCAGCCTGCCCGACTGGGCGATCCTGGCGCACCTGGCCGTGGTGTCGTGCGCGCTGGGGTTCCTGGCCCGCTCGTACGGGCAGAAACACGTGCCGGCCGTGCCCAGCGCGATCATGATGTCCTCGCAGCCCCTCTGGGTGGCCGCCATCGCGGTGATCTGGTTCCACGAGCAGGTGGGCTGGAGCATGGTGATGGGCGGCGGGCTGATGGCCGCGGCGATGCTGCTGGCCCTGCCCGAACGGGCGGCCGGGGGAAAAGAGAGCCGGCCGGGCAGGCGCGACCTGCTGGAGGTCTCCCGCCGTGCCGCGCTGGTGCTGGCCGACCTGCGGATCAAGCGTGAGGACCGGCTGCGGTTCGAGCCGGGGCCGGCGCCGTTCATCGCCAAGAGCGCGTGCAAGGACGTCGAGGCGTGCCCGTGGAACGCCCACGCGCTCAAGGGCGGCGGGGAGCCGAGCCTGGAGCGGCTGATCGAGCGGGCGACCGCGATCGTGCGCGCCAAGAAACTGCCCGGGCCGGGCTGCTGCCAGTCCGTCACGCTGGTCGGGCGGTGCCTGTGCACGTTGATGGAGGAATCGGAACAGGCGCGGGTCGCGGCGGTCGATCATTGGTTTCGGTCTCAATAGGCTGCGGGACGCACCCAAATGCCAGGTGCTTCTTATTCGTTAAACCGCCACTTATTCACCATAAATCTTGATATCCGGTTGGGTGTCCGAATAATGGATAGTCACACCCATCGGAGAGGCACGTCATGAAGCGCATCGTCGTCCGTAAGCCAGGCACCGCGAGGCTCGCAGGGACCGCAGGCGTCATTCACAAGGGGTGACCGAGGACAGGTCCCACCTCAGCGTCCAGGGCGGCCCACCCGCCCGATGGGGGGCCGTGCGGCTGCTGATGCCGGTCATCGACGCGCATCGCCGGCCGCGCGGCCCCTACACCGTGGGCGCCGCGCTGCTGCGGCACCTGGTGCCGGACGCCACGCGCGAGCTGGTCGCGGCCCACGACATCGAGATCCGGGCGGTCGCGCCCGAGCTGGCCGGGCAGGTCCCCGTCCGGCGGACGACCATCGACGCCGGGCTGCCGGACGAGGAGCGCATCCTGGTGCCGGCGCCGCGCCGTACGCTGAGGCTGGCCAACGGGATCGCCGAGTTCGTCCGCGCGGCCGTGCGGCCGGGCGCGACGCTCGCGGTGTGCAACGGCGCGCACGCCGATGCCACCGACACCGAGCTTCTCGACGTCCTGACCCGGCGGGTCCCGGCCGGCACGCTGGCCGTCACGGTCTACGCCGAGGGCCCCGAGCCGCCTGCCGACGAGCGCGGCGCCGACGAGCTGTGGGCCCTGGTGGACCGCTGCATGCGCGAGGGCTTCCTGCACGCCGCGGCCGAGCTGGGGCAGCTCGGCCTGGCCCGGACGGAACCGGGGGACCCTGCGTGGTGGCGCTTCGCCCAGCGCACCGCCACCGCGCTCGGCGGGCTCGGCCGCGTCCAGGAGGCGCGGGAGCTGTGGGATTGGGCCCGCGCGGCCAGCCAGGACCCGGTCGTGCACGCCGCCGCCGCGTACGGGACGGCCATGCTCGACGCCCGCCACCCCGACCCGGCGCAGCGCGACCTGGGCCGGGCCCGCCGCTGGCTCAACGAGGCCATCGCCATCTCCGGGCTGCTGCCCGACCCCCTGGAACGGGCCTTCAAGCTCGGCTTCGACCGCAACGGCCTGGCCCTGGTCGAGCTGCGGCACGGACGGCTGGAAGCCGCGCTGTCGCTGGTGGAGTCGGCCGTCGAGCTGGCCGGCGAGCTGGGCGACCGGCACCCGCTGCACCGGATGGTGCTGCTGACCAACCGCGCCCAGCTGCTCGGGGCGCTCGGCCACACCAAGGAGGCCCTGGAGGACTACACCGCCGCCATCGCCCTCGACCCCGGCTTCCCCGACACCTACCTGGAACGCGGCAACCTGCTGTTCCGCCTGGGGCAGCCGGAGGAGGCGCTGGCCGACTACGAACGGGCCATGCGGGCCGGGCCGCCGCTGCCCGAGGCGTACTACAACCGGGCGGAGCTGCGTACCGTGCGGGGCGACGTGGAGGGGGCGCTCGCCGACCTCGGCACGGTGATCGAGCTGGACCCCGGCTACCTGGACGCCTACGTCAACCGCGCCGGGCTGCTGGCGGCGGCGGAGCGGGACGAGGAGGCCAGGGCCGACGTCACGGCCGGGCTCGCCCGCGCGCCGGAGAACCCGCACCTGCTCACCGTGCTCGGCCAGCTGGAGACGGCGGCGGGCCGCTTCGACGAGGCCGCGGCGGCCCTCGACCTGGCCCTGGAGCACGCCCCCGAGCTGGCCGCCGCCTGGGGCAACCGGGGCGTGCTGCGTCACGCCACGGGCGACGCCGAAGGCGCGCTCGCCGACCTGACCCGGGCCGTCGAGCTGGACCCGCAGCCCGACCTGTACGCCAACCGCGCCGTCGCCCTGCGCGCCCTGGGCAGGACCGCCGAGGCGGAGGCCGACGAGCTCCGCGCGGCCGCCTCCTCCTGACAGTGGGACGATTAATGCATGACGGGGCGTATTGGGCGAGCCGCGGGGGTGTGCGGGGCACTGGGGGTCTTGTGGTGGGCCACCGCCCGGCTGGCGTGGGCGGGCGTCGGCTGCGCCGACTGGGACTGCCTGGCCCCGGCCCTCGGCACGCTCCTGGCGATCAGCCTGGTCATGCTCGCCGGAGCCGCGTACGTGCTGGAGCGCGTGGACGTGCGGCCCGCGCGGGGCGCCGCCCTGGTGGCCGCCGGGGCGGCGGTGGCGTTCTGGGCGGCCGGGAAGCTGCTGCCGTCGGTGCCGTACACCGCCGCGCAGGCCGTGGGCGCCGCGGTCGTGTTCGCCGGGGCGGGGGCCGTCGCGGCGTTCGTGACCGGGCCGGGGCTCGCGTTGCGGTGGCGGGTGCTGATCGCGCTGGCGCTGGCCGGCGTGCCGTGCGGGGTGTTCGCCGTGCTCTGGTTCGGGCTCGGCGGCTGACGCCCGGGACCGGCGGCCCCGGGCCGGGTCAGGCGGGGAACACCTGGACGTGGTCGGCGGCGACCCGCAGGCGCACCTCGTCTCCTGGCGACAGGCCGGCGGCGGCCCTGGACGGCACGTCGGCGAAGATCACCGAGGGGCCCGCCTGGGCGTACACGCGGGTGGTGGCGCCCAGGAACACCGTCACGTCGACGACCGCCCGCGCGCCGGGGCCGTCCGCGGCCAGCTCGACGTCCTCGGGGCGGAACATGCACAGGACGCGCGGCGCGGGCGCCTCGACGTCGAACGCGCCGCCCGCGGTGACCCGGCCGCCGACCGCGTCGAGTTCGAGGGTGTTGCGGTTGCCGACGAAGCCGGCGGCGAAGCGGGTGGAGGGCGCGGTGTAGATCTCCGCGGGCGGCCCGCACTGCTCGATGTCGCCGGCGTTCATCACCGCGACCCGGTCGGAGATGGCCAGGGCCTCGGCCTGGTCGTGGGTGACGAAGACGGTGGTGAT
Source organism: Nonomuraea sp. NPDC004702 (assembly GCF_053601695.1). Taxonomy (NCBI): domain Bacteria; kingdom Bacillati; phylum Actinomycetota; class Actinomycetes; order Streptosporangiales; family Streptosporangiaceae; genus Nonomuraea; species Nonomuraea sp. NPDC004702. Next base: position 64,096 of record NZ_JBSGCE010000031.1, on the reverse strand, counting down.
GCCGACCTGGTGCTGGATGCGGCGCACCTCGTCGCGCAGGCGGTGGCGTACCTGGGCGTCCAGGGCGGACAGGGGCTCGTCCAGCAGCAGCACCTCCGGGCGGGGGGAGAGCGCGCGGGCCAGGGCGACGCGCTGCTGCTGGCCGCCGGAGAGCTGGTTCGGCAGGCGGTCGGCGAGGTGGTCGAGGCCGACGAGGTCGAGCATCTCGGCCACGCGGTCCCTGACCTCCTCCTTCGGCCGCTTCCTGACGGTCAGCGGGAAGCCGACGTTGCCGCCCACGGTGAGGTTCGGGAACAGCGCGTAGGACTGGAAGACCATGCCGATGGGCCGCTTGCGCACCGGCACGCCGGCCATGTCGGCGCCGCCGATCGTCAGCCGCCCGCCGTCGAACCCGGTCAGGCCCGCGATGCAGCGCAGCAGCGTGGTCTTGCCGCAGCCCGACGGGCCGAGCAGGGCCAGCAGCTCACCCTGCTCGACGCTGACGCTCACGCCGTTCAGCGCGGTGTGCCCGGCGTAGCGCTTGGTGATGCGGTCGAGTACGACGTGGCTCATGGAGTGGTGCCCTTCTGGACCGGAGCGGTGGCCATGGACGCGCTCACCCGGCCGCGGCCGAGCCAGACGACCAGCGCGGACAGCGCGAACAGCAGGCCGAAGGTGAAGATGGTGACGACGGCCAGCGCGTTGGGGTCGCCGAGCGTCCGGGAGACGAACTGCCTGGCCGACCAGAGCGGCAGCGTCTCGTAGCTGACGCCGGTGAGGATCTTGGCGAGCGCGAACTCGTTCATGGCGGTCGCGATGACCAGCAGCGCGCCGGAGACGACGCCGCCGCGGATCGCCGGCAGGATCACGCTGACCAGCGTGCGGGCGGGCCCGGCGCCGCACGTGGCGGCGGCCTCGCTGAGCTGGACGGCCCCCGCCGCCAGCAGCGAGCTCTCCACCGCCCGGTACATGAACGGGAACGCGATCGCCGCGGTGGCCGCGGCCAGCAGCCAGAACGTGCCGAACAGCTCGGGCGCGACCGACTTGGTGACGAGCTGGAGCCCCGCCCCGACGACCACCCACGGGACGGCGAACGGGATCACCGCGATCGTCTGGACGATCGACCCGATGCGCGGGTTGTGCACGACCGACCAGTACGCGGCCGGCACCACCAGCACGATCTCGATCACCACGACGACCGCCGAGAGCACGAGCGAGCGGCCGAGCGCGGCCATGACGTCCGGCTCGGCGAACACGCCGGCCCAGTGGGCCAGGGTGTAGCCGTCGGGCAGCGGGGTGTCGGTCCAGCGGGTGGCCACCGAGTACAGCAGGGCGGCCAGCAGCGGCAGCCCGAAGTAGACCGCCAGCAGGCCGAGGAAGACGCGCCGTCTCACAGCCACCTCGCAGCGCGCCTGAGCGAGAGCCGGTAGAGCAGCGTCGCCCCGATGGCCAGGATCATCAGCAGCACCGACAGCACGGCGGCCCGGCCGAGGCCGAACACCGAGGACTCCAGCGTGCTGCCGATCTGCAGGGTGATGAGCTTGGTCGCGCTGGGGGAGGAGCCGATGGCGTACGCGACGGCGTAGACGCCGATCGTCCAGGTGAAGACCAGCAGCCAGCCCGCGATGACGAACGGCGCGAGCACCGGCAGGCCGACGTACCGCCAGAACTGCCACCGGGTGGCGTGGCAGACCGCGGCGGCCTCCTGCCAGTCGTCCTTGAGCACGCTGAGCGCGGGCAGCGTGAGCAGCACGAACATCGGGACGTTGAAGTACAGGTAGACGACGTTCATGCCGTTGAAGGAGCCGAGCGAGGGGAACGGGTTGTCCTCGATCCCGAACAGGCCCTTGAGCACGAGCGTCAGCATGCCGGTCGAGCCGATCAGCGCGACGAAGCCGAACGCCAGGCCGATGCCGGCGAAGTTCGAGGCGACGTTCATCAGCGACAGCCAGAAGGCCCGGCCGCCGAGGCGCATCCGGGTGATCAGCCAGGCGGCGGGCGAGCCGAGCGCGGTGGCCAGGGTGGCCTGGGTCAGGCCGAGCGCGAGCGAGCCGCCGATCGCCTGGCGGTCCACCGGGTTCCGCGCCACCTTGACGATGTGGTCGAAGCCGTAGCCGCCGTCCGGCAGGGCGAAGGTGTCGTGCAGCAGCCGCAGCGCCGGCAGCACCAGCGTGGCCAGCGTGAACAGCAGCAGCGGCAGGGCCGGGCCCCAGGCGGTGAACAGCCTGCCCGGGGCCCTGCGGCGCGCGGCGGCCGGGGGAGCCGCCACGGACTCCGTGATGTGGGACGTCACGCGAGGACCTTCGCCTCCCAGTCGGCGACGATCTGCTCGGGATTGACCTTCGTGATCTCGATCTCCTTGACCGGCGCGTACGACTCCTCGGGCAGCCAGTTGGCCTTGGCGTCGGCCGGGAGTTGCAGGTCGCCGTTGAGCGCGCGGACCGGCCGGGCGCCGAACTTGGCGAACAGCGTCTGGGCCTCGTCGGAGAGCACGTAGTCGAGCAGGCCCTTGAGGAAGTCGCCCTTGGCCGTGTTGTACTTGTTGATCATCATTCCGGACGGCGACCAGACCGAGCCGTCGGAGGGGATGATCACCTCCACGTTGACGTTCTTGGCCTTCAGCGCGGCCTTCTGGGCCAGGCCGTTGAAGTCGTAGTTGATCTGGATCGGGGCCTCGCCCTTCTCCAGAGTCTCCTCGCTCATCTTGACGTCGCTGAGGTTGCCGGCGTCCTTGAGCTTCTTGAAGTAGGTGTAGGCGGGGGTCAGGTCGTCCACCGAGCCGCCGCCCGCGACCGCGGCGGCGACGACCATGGCCTGGCCGGTGCCGGAGGAGGCCGGGTTCTTGATGGCGATCTGGCCCTTGTACTCGGGCTTGAGCAGGTCCTGCCAGCTCTTGGGCGGGTTGCTCACCTTGTCGGTGTTGACGACGAACGCGGGCGCGCCGACGAACGTGGCGACCCAGCCGCCCTTGCCCTTCTGCCAGTCCTTCAGCTTGGCCGCCGACGGCGGCAGGTACGCCGGCACCACGCCCTTGGCCTCGGCCACCGGCCCCCACATGAGGCCGATGTCGCTGGCCGTGCCGATCGGGTTGTCCTTCTCGGCGTCGAACTTGACGATCTCCTCCGAGGAGGACATGTCGGTGTCCTTGTGGGCGCAGGTGCCCTGGTACTTGGCGCAGAACGTCTTGACGACCTCGCCGTAGTTGGCCCAGTCGGGGGCCAGGCCGTAGGTCGGCAGATCCTTGCCCTGGGCGGCGATCTTGCCGGTGTCCGGGGCGGCGGACCAGTCGTATTCACCGGCGCCGGCCGAACTGCCGCACGCGGTGAGGGCGAAAAGGGATGAGGCGGCAATTACCGCCCATGTGGGATGCTTCATATGGACCCTCGGTTAATTCCGGGTGAATTCGACAAGTGCCGTGAGCAGGTCTTTTCCCCGGCATGTCTAGTGCAGCGGACCGGTCCGGCCAATGCGTGATTTGCCTATCGCCGCTATAGGCGGAGCCATATAACGGCTGCCTATCGGGGGCATCGGTCTAATCCCCCTTGTCCGGAACATCCAAGGCCGTGAGGCTTTGCGGTATCAGAAGTTGACCGGAAAGGAACCCGATGGCGACGATCCCGAGTCGCTACCTGCTCAACCACATCGGCGGCGAATGGCGTGCCCCCGAGAGCGGGCAGACCCGGCCGAACATCAACCCCGGCGACCTCTCCGACCACATCGGGGACTTCGCCGAGTCCGGTGGCGCGGACGTCGAGCTGGCCGTGGAGGCCGCCGCGGCGGCGATGCCGGAGTGGAAGGGACTCGGGCCGATCAAGCGCGCCGAGTACCTGCGCGCCGCCGAACGCCTGATCGAGGAGCGGGCCGAGGACTTCGCCCAGGCGATCACGCGTGAGCAGGGCAAGCTCATCAAGGAGGCGCGCGGCGAGGTCAGGCGGGCCCTGGCCATCCTCGACTTCACCGCGGGCGAGGGGCGCAGGCTGAAGGGCGAGACGCTGCCCGCCGAGGAGCCGCGCACGTTCTCCTACACCTTCCGCGCGCCCATCGGCGTGGTCGGCCTGGTGACGCCGTGGAACTTCCCGCTCGCCATCCCCATGTGGAAGGTCGCCCCGGCGCTGCTGGCCGGGTGCGGGGCGGTGCTCAAGCCGTCGCCGTTCACGCCGCTGACCTCCGCGCTGCTGGTGGAGGCGTTCGTGGACGCGGGCGTCCCGGCCGGGGTGCTCAACCTCGTGCAGGGCGACATCGCGGCGGGCGAGGCACTGGTGACGCACCCGCGCGTGGCCGGGATCAGCTTCACCGGCTCGCTGCCCGTGGGCCTGGCCATCCACCAGGCCGGCGCGCCGCGGCTGCTGCGCACCCAGCTCGAACTGGGCGGCAAGAACGCGGTCCTGGTGCTCGCGGACGCGGATCTGGACAAGGCGGTCAAGGCCACCGTGTTCGGCGCGTTCGGGCAGTCGGGGCAGCGGTGCAGCGCCACCTCCCGGGTGATCGTCGACCGGGCCGTCAAGGAGGAGTTCCTGTCGCGGCTGGTCGCCGAGGTGGCCCGGCTCAAGGTGGGGCCGGGCCTGTCGGAGGAGGCCACGATCGGCCCGGTCGTGAACGAGACCCGCATGCGCGCCTGCCTGGACGCGGTCAAGGCCGCGCAGGAGGCCGGGGCCAAGATCGCCGTCGGCGGCGAGCGGCACACCGAGGGCGTCCCTGAGGGCTGCTACGTGCAGCCGACCGTGCTGCGCGACGTGCCCTGGGACAGCGAGATCGCCCAGGAGGAGATCTTCGGCCCGGTGTTGTCCGTGGTGGACTGCGACGGCTTCGACGACGCCATGCGCATCTCCAACTCGGTCAGGTACGGCATGAGCGGCACGATCTTCACCCAGGACCCGGCGACCATCTTCGAGGCCCTGGACCGCTTCGAGGCGGGCATGCTGCACGTCAACCGGCCCGGCGTCGGCGCGTACGCGCACCTGCCGCACATGGGCGCCAAGCTGTCGCAGTTCGGCCCGCCCGAGTGCTCGCCGCAGGTCTGGGACTTCTACACCGAGTGGCGGTCGGCGTGCATAAGTTACTGACGGCCGCCGAGGCCGTCGCCCGGCACGTCCCCGCCGGGGCCGTGGTCGGGATGGGCGGCCAGAACATCAACCGGTGCCCGATGGCGCTGGTGCACGAGGTGATCAGGCAGGGGATCGGCGGGCTGACCGTGGTCGGCTGCAACCTGTCGCTGCCGCTCGACATGCTGGTGGCCGCGGGCCTGGTTGCCCGCACCGAGCAGGGCACCGGCAACCTGGAACGTTACGGCACGCTGTTCGCCTGGCGTCGGGCCGTCGAGCGCGGCGAGGTCGGCGTCGGCGACCACTCGCACCTGGCGATGGCCACCCGCTTCGCGGCCGGGGCCGTCGGGGTGCCCTTCCTGCCGACGCGCAGCCTGCTCGGCACCGACCTGCTGGCCGACCTGGTCTCGGACGGGGTGGCGGTGGAGTCGGCCGATCCGTGGACGGGGCAGCCGGTCGTGCTGCTGCGGGCGATGACGCCGGACGTGGCCATCATCCACGCGAACCGCGCCGACCTGGCCGGGAACGTCGTGATCGAGGGGGTCACCTCCCACGAGGTGGACATGGTCAGGGCCGCCCGCGCCACGATCGTGTCGGCCGAGGAGGTGCTGCCCGCCGGGGCGTTCGCCGACCGGCCCGAGCGGGTCACCATCCCGGAGGCGTACGTGACGGCGGTCGTCCACCAGCCCTTCGGCGCCTTCCCGACCTCCGTCTACCGCGCGTACGACTTCGCCGAGCCGGAGATCAAGGAGTACCAGGCGCTGGGCCGGGCCGGGGACGACGGGCTGCGCGAGTGGATCGGGGCCAACCTGGGCGCGTCCTTCGACGACTACCTCAGGGCCCGCGACCCGGCGGGCACGCTCAGGGCCGGGCTGACCGAGCAGATGGGGAGGCTGGTGTGAGCGCGGAGTGGACCGCCCTGCCGAGGGAACTGCTGGTCGTCGAGGGCGCCCGGCAGATCCGCGACGGGGACCTGGTGATCGTCGGCACCGGCCTGCCGCTGCTGGCCGCCACGCTCGCCCAGCGCACCCACGCGCCGGAGGCCAAGCTCGTCATCGAGTCGGGGGTGATGTTCCCGAAGGTCGTGCCGACGCCGGTGTCGGTGGTCGATCCGCGGCTGATGCGCGGCGCCGCGCGGCACGGGTCGCTGTTCGAGGCGCTGGGCGGGCTGGTGCAGCGCGGGCTGGTCCGTACGGGGTTCCTCGGCGGGGCCCAGGTGGACGAGTACGCCAACATCAACTCCACCTGGGTCCCCAGACCGGACGGCTCGCGGGTGCGGCTGCCCGGCAGCGGCGGCGCCAACGACATCGCCAGCCACTGCCGGCAGGTGGTGATCCTGACCGACCACGAGAAGCGGCGCTTCCCCGCCCGCTGTGACTACGTCACCAGCCCGGGATTCCTGGGCGGGCCGGGGGAGCGGGCCAAGGCCGGGCTCGGGCCGTTGCGCGTCAAGGTCGTCACCGACCTGTGCGTGATGGAGGCCGAGGACTCGGCGCTGACCGTGACGGCGCTCATGCCGGGGGCGAGCGTCACGGACGTACTGGACAACACCGGCTTTACCCCGAAATTTCGGGATTCGTTGGAAATTGTGGTGCCGCCGGACCCCGAGGACCTCCGCCTGCTGCGCGAGGAGATCGACCCGGCGTGCGTGTACTTCCCTGAAAGGAAAGCCCGTTGACCGACAAGAAGCCGTTCGCCTGGGAGACGGCGATCGCCTGGAAGAACAAGGACCGGATCGTCGTGCGCGGGTACGACGTGAACGAGCTGACCGGCAACATCTCCTTCGCCGAGCACTTCCACCTGGTGCTGCGCGGCGAGCTGCCGACCCCCGAGGTGGGCCGGATGACCGAGGCGATCCTGGTGAACATGGCCGAGCACGCCATGTCGCCCTCCTCGGCCACCGTGCGCTTCGCCACCTCCGGCGGCGCCGAGCTGAACGCGGCCGTCGCGGCGGGCGTCGCCGGCATCGGCCGCCTGCACGGCACCGCCGACCGGCCCGCCGAGATGTTCCTCGCGGTCGGTGAGCGGGCCGAGCGCGACGGGCTGAGCGACGAGGAGGCCGCCGCCAAGGTCGTCGCCGAGATGCGCGAACGCCGCGAGCGCATGCCCGGGTTCCACCACGCCCAGCACATCCGCGACCCGCGCACGGTCCGCCTGCTGGGGCTCTCGGACGAACTGGGCGTCACCGGCCGGTACGTCCGCATCGCCCGCGCGATGGAGGACGCCACCGAGGGCGTCTTCGGCCGCCGCATCTGGCTCAACGGCCCCGGTTCGATGGGCTGTGTCGGCCTCGACATGGGGTACGAGCCGCTGCAGCTCAAGGCCATGTTCATCGTGTGCCGGTCGTTGTCGCTGTGCGCGCACTCGATCGAGGAGATGACCAGGGAGAAGGGCTGGCGGGCCTCCGCCAACTCCGACATGGTCCAGCCGCTGGACCTGTCGATGCAGGGGCCGGACCACTACGACGGCCCGGCCGACCGCACCCTGACCTGACCCGGCCTGGGCCGCCACCGGCCGACCCGGTCGGCGACGGCGCCTCCGTGCCGCCCCTTGACACCCGCGTCCCCACTGGAGGAGCGTGGGTGCCCCAAGGTGTTCCATATACGGAACGATGCATGGAGGTGCGGTCATGCGGCCCAATTCCCGGTTCGCGCAGGTGCAGCCGTTCGACATCGACAAGGTGGCCGCGGCCGCCGGGGCGGACGCCGACGTCCTGCGCCTGGAGAACCTCGACACCGACGTCCCGCCCCCGCCGTCCGCCGTGGCCGCGACCAGGCGGTCACTGGAGGAGGGGACGGGCAACAGCTGGCTGCCGTTCACCGGGCTGCCGGTGTTGTGCCAGGCGGTCGCCGCCGAGCTGCGGGCGCGTACCGGGCTCGACTACGACCCTCTGCGGCAGGTGTGCATCACCTCCGGCGGGACGTCGGCGGTGATGCCCGTGCTGCTGGCCACGACCGAGCCGGGCGAGCCCGTGCTGCTCACCGACCCCACCTACGCCGGCCTGCTGCAGCGGGTGCGGCTGTCGGGCGCGCGCCCGCACCTGGTGCCGCTGCTGGTGCAGGACGGGCGCTGGCGGCTGGACCGCGAGGCGCTCGCCCGGGTGCCCGCCGCGGCGGCGCTGCTGCTGATGAGCCCGTCGATGCCGTCGGGCGTGGTCTTCGACCGGGAGGACTGGCAGGCGGTCGCGCGGGTGTGCGAGCGCACGGGCGCGTACCTGATCTACGACGCCGCCATGGAGCGCATCGTCTTCGACGGACACCCGCGGATCAACCCCTGCCAGGTGGACGGCCTGGCCGAGCGCACGATCATCATCGGCTCGATGTCCAAGGAGTACCGGATGATCGGCTGGCGGATCGGCTGGGTCGCCGGCCCGGCCGACATCATGTCCCGGATCATGGTCGCGACCATCTACAACACCACCGTGGCCAGCGGATACCACCAGTACGGCGCCGCCGCCGCGCTCACCGACCCGGCGGGCGCGGGGGTGGCGGAGGCGGCGGCCGAGTACCAGGCCCGCCACGACACCGTGCTCGCCCAGCTCGACGGGCTGCCGGTGGTCCGGGCCGGCGGCGGCTGGTCCGTCCTGGTGGACGCCGAAGCCATGGGGCTGACCGCCGAGGACCTGTCGGCCCGCCTGCTGGACCGCGGACGCGTGGCGGCCACCCCCATGACGGCTTGGGGCGAGAGCGTGGCCCCCCGGTACGTCCGCCTCGTCTACAGCGCCGAGCCGGTCGGCCGCCTGGCGGAGCTGCGGGCCCGCTTCGAGGCGGCGCTGTCCTGACCCGGGGTCAGCGGGGGAGCCGGTCGCGCAGGAAGGACTCGAACGTGCGCAGGCCGGGGTGGCGGGCGCGGAGCGCGGCGATGTCGGCCTGGTAGCCGCTCTCCAGGAACCACTCGTACATGCGCTCCCCGCCGGGCGCGGTCTGCTCGAACCGGGTGGGCGTGCCGGTGACCCGCTGGTAGACCTCGGCGATCTCGGCGCCGGTGAGCTCGTCGCTCGCGATCTCCAGCGCCCGGCCCGCGTACTCCGCCGGACGCTCGAACGCCTCCGCCGCGAAGTGGGCGATGTCCTCGGGCGCGACGAGCTGCATGCGCCGGAATGGCAGCGCGATGACCCGCTCGTCCCCGGCGGGCTCGGCGTAGTACAGCAGGTTCGTCATGAAGAACGCCGGGCGCAGCACCGTCGCCCGCAGGCCCAGCTCGGCGACGTGCCGCTCGATCGCCCACTTGCTCGCGAAGTGCTCGATGCCGGTGTCGCGTTCGGCGCCGCCGACCGAGCTGTAGACCAGGTGCGCCACGCCCAGCCCGGCGGCCAGGTTGGCGACCGCGACGCCCTGGCGCACCTCGCGGGCCAGCTCCTCCTCCGTCACGGCCAGGGCCTGCACGCTGAACACGCCGTGCACGCCGGTCATGGCCGTCCGGAGCGAGGCGGGGTCGTCCAGGTCGCCCTTGGCCAGGGTGGCGCCGAGCGCGGCCAGGGCCTGGGCGGCGTCCGAGGCGGGGTCCCTGACCAGGGCGCGGACCGTCCAGCCGCGGGCCAGCAGGGTCCGGGCCACCGCGCCCCCCTGGTTGCCGGTGGCGCCGGTGACCAGGACCGTCCTGGCCCGCGCGGGCAGCAGCAGGGTCTTCCCGGTGACCGCGCGGGCCTCGACGGCGGCGTGCGCCTCGGCCGCCGACTCCAGGGGCAGCACGTTGCCGACCGCGGGACTCAGGCGGCCGGCCGCGGCCAGCTCCAGGGCCTCGCGGGCCAGCTCGCGCGGGTCGGCCGCGGGCCAGGCGACGGCGGTCACCCGGGGGTCGGGGGTGGTCATGGGGCCGCCGGCCATGCCGTACACGCTGAGCCGGCCGCCGTCCTTCAGCAGGTCCTGCGCCTGGGCGCCGATCTCGCCGCCCACGCCGTCGAAGACGACGTCCAGGCCGCCGGTCGCGGCGCGCACCTCCTCGGCCCAGCCCGGGGCGGTGTAGTCGACCGTCAGCTCGGCGCCGAGGCGCGCGGCCAGGTCGCGCTTGGCGGCGCTGCCGGCCGCGCCGACCACGCGCGCCCCCGCGGCGCGGGCGAGCTGCACCAGCAGGCTGCCCACCCCGCCGCCGGCCGCCTCCACCAGCACCCACTCGCCGGGCCGCGGCGCGGCGGCGCGGACCAGCCCCACGGCGGTGCGCCCGTCGGCCAGCAACGCCACGGCCTCGCGCGGCGACAGCCCGGCGGGCACCGGGATCAGGTCCTCGGCGGCGGCCACCGCCAGCTCGGCGTAGCCGCCGTACCCGCCGAGCGTGGTGACCACCAGGGAGCCCGTCAGCGCCGCGGGCACGCCCTCGCCCACCGCCAGGACGGTGCCCGCCACCCCGTTGCCCAGGACCGCTGGCAGCTCGGCCGCGCGCGGCCCCCGTCCGGCGCGCACCTGCGTCTCGACGAACGTGACACCCGCGACCGCCACCTCGACCAGCACCTGACCCGGCCCCGGGACGGGGTCGGGCACCTCCTCCACCACGAGCGATCCCGGGCCGCCGAGCTCCCGCAACACCACCGCACGCATGACAGACCTCCTTAATCGGAGCGCTTCGCTCCGGAAGAACCGTATATCGGAGCGCAACGCTCCGCAATATCCTGTACGGCATGGCAGGACGCGGCAGGCAGGCCGAGGCGGCGCGGAACGATCTGCGGCTGCTCCAGGCGGCCCACGAGGTGTTCACGACCCAGGGGTTCGACGCGCCGGTCTCGGCCATCGCCAGGCAGGCGGGCGTCGGCATGGGCAGCCTCTACCGGCGCTACCGCACCAAGGAGGAGCTGCTCCAGAGGCTGTGCCTGATCGCCATGGAACGCGTGGTCGACGCCTTGGAGTCGGCCCTGGCCGAGCCCGACCCGTGGACCGGGCTGGAGGCGTACGTGCGCGCCTGCGTCGCCGGCCGCTCCGGCGCGCTGGCCCCGGTGGCCGGCACGATCGAGGTCACCGACGAGATGTGGCGCACCTCCCGCCGGGCCACCGAGCTGGCCGGCACCCTCGTCGCCAGGGCCCGCGAGGCCGGCGCGCTGCGGCCCGACGCGACCACGCTCGACGTCTCGCTGCTCATCGAGCAGTTCAGCAGGCCCGCGCCCGGCCCGCCCAGCGAGGAGCACCAGCGCGTCAAGGAGCGCCTGCTGGCCATCGCGCTCGACGGCCTGCGCGCCCCCGGCGCGACCCCGCTGCCCGGCGAGCCACCGAGCGCCGAGTGGTACGAAGGACGCTGGCGGACCGCCCCGTAGGTCTACGGTGGGACGGTGGCCTTCAATGACCTGCTGAAAGACCTCCAAGACAGCGCCGGAGCACAGGCCGCGGGCATCAGGCGCGGCTACGGCGGCCCGCCCGCCCGGACGATGAGCGTGCGCTCCGGCCCGGCCCGGTTGCGCTGCGCCTCGCTGCTCAAGCCGCTCTACGCCTGGGTGGCCGCCGACCACATCGACGACGCCGAGCGCTGGCGCCGCCACGCCGAGCCCGCCGTGGTCGTCTCCTCCAACGCCGACACGCTCAGTCTCTGGCTGTCCATCGGCCCCCGCGTGCTGCTGGACGACCTCTACCGGCGCACCGGCGTCCGGTGGGCCCAGCCGGGCGGCGACCCGTCGCGCTTCGGCTCGGTGGAGGTCTCGGCCGAGGAGGTCGCCGCCGCCTACGCCGTGTTCGCGCAGGCCGCGGCGGCGGGCGACCCGGTGGCGGCCACCGTCCTGGCGTGGATGCGGCAGGTGGCGGGCGAGCAGACGTTCGGCGCCCGCGAGGCGCTCGGCTCGCCCGAGGCCGGCGTCAAGTGCGGCTGGTACGGCGCCCCCGACGAGACCTGCCTGCGCACCCACGCCGTCGCCGTCCTGCCGCGCGGCGGCACCCGGGCCACCGTGGTCGTGGCGATGACCGCGCTGCCCTACACCGGCGAGCGCGACCGCGAGTCCTACCACGCCCGCATCGCCCAGGGGCTGCCGGTCGAGTCCGTGCACGAGGGCCTGGCCGGGCCGCTGCTGCGGGGCCTGATGTCCACCACGCTGGCCGAGCTGGGGCACAAGCCCCGATAAGGTCGTGATCGTGCTGATCACAGTGCTGGGCGGATGCGGGGCTTGGCCGGCGGCGGGCCAGGCGTGCAGCGGTTATCTCATCGAGCACGACGGGTTCCGGGTGCTCGTCGATCCCGGCTACGCCACGCTGCCGCGGCTGCTCGAAACGACGCCGGCCGAGCGGATCGACGCCGTCCTGGTCAGCCACGGCCATCCCGACCACTGCTCCGACCTCAACCCGCTGCTGCGCGCCCGCGCCCTGGGCGACGCCCCGCCGGCCGCGCTGCCCGTGCACGCGCCGCCCGGCGCGCTCGACGCCGTGCTCGCGCTCGACCGGCGCGGCATGCTGGCAGGCAGCTTCGAGCTGCACGACCTGGAGCCGGGCACGCCGCGCGAGATCGGCCCCTTCCGGCTCGACGCCTTCTCGCTGCCGCACCACGTGCCCAACGCCGGGCTGCGGCTGAGCGCGGGCGGCCGGGTGATCGCCTACACCGGCGACACCGGCCCGTCCGCCGACCTCGTCACGCTGGCCGCGGGCGCCGACCTGCTGGTGGCCGAGGCGACCTATCCCGAGCAGGTGCCCGGCGAGGACGCCCCCTACCTGTCCAGCGCCGCCGACGCGGGCCGCACCGCCGCGGCGGCCGGGGCCGCCCGGCTGCTGCTCACCCACCTGTGGCCCGGCACCTTGCCCGAGCCGGCGCTGGCGGCGGCGGCCAGGTCCTACCAGGGCGACCTCGCGGTGGCCACGGCGGGCCGCACGATCGAGGTGTAGCGGCGGGTTCAGCGGCGCGCGGCGGCGGCTCAGCGGCGGTTCAGCGGCGGTTCAGCGGCGGGTTCAGCGGCGGGTTCAGCGGCGGGTTCAGCGGCGGGCGGCGGCGCGCAGGGCGGCCACCACGTCGGCCAGCTCCGGCGGCTCGACGCCGTACGGCATCTCCTCCGCCCAGGTGTGACCGCGGTAGACGCCGAGCTCCTCCTCGGTGAGCGCGGCGGGGGTCACCCGCGGCCGCGCCTCGTCGAAGGTGGCCAGGAAGAACGGCTCGGTCTTCACGTAGCGCACGCCCAGCCAGGAGAAGTCGCGCTCGACGTCCACCCGGTGCTCGCCGACGGCCGAGCCGGGCAGCCCGGTCTCCTCGGCCAGCTCGCGCCGGGCCGCTTCCAGCGGCGTCTCGCCCGGATCGAGGCCGCCGCCCGGCGGTTCCCACACGTCCCTGCCGCTGACCGGGTCGTACCAGTGCATGAGCAGGACGCGCCCGTCGCGGTCGAGGCAGACGACGCGGGCGGCGGGACGTTGGCTACTGCCCATTTGGGCCCCCTTTTCCCTCTATGGCGTCCATCGGAAAGACGCTATTCACGCACCCGCCTGACGCTGGAGATCCTTCAGCCGGATCACCCCAGCACTCAGCGAGGAGTACGTCCATGCAACGATGGCGCATCCTGCCTGCTCTCGTGGCCGCGGCCGTGTCGGTCCCCGCGCCGGCGGCCCTGGCGCATCAGGCGGCCGATCCCGCACCCGCTCCCGAGGGCAAGGTCCTCAACGGCGCGACCGCCCTGGCCGCGCCCGTGCCCGTGCCCGACGTCCCGAACGGCATCAGCAGCGACAAGGTCCTGGTCATCGGCCTCGACGGGTTACGCCACGACCGCATCGCCCCCGCCGACGCCCCCAACCTCGACGCCCTGATCAGCGGCGGCACGTTCGGCACGAGCCTGCTCTACACCAGCCCGATGGCCGCCACCTCCAGCGGCCCCGGCTGGTCCACGATCGCCACCGGCGTCTGGCCCGACCTGCACGGCGTCAAGGACAACACCTTCGCCGGCAAGCACTACGACCGCTACCCCGACTTCCTGACCCGGCTGGAGAACACCGGCGCCGGCCACTCCACCTACGCCGCCCTCGACTGGAAGCCGCTCGCCGACCAGGGCACGTTCGGCCCCCGGATCGACGCCAGGGTGGTCCTGGACGGCGACGCCGCCGGCTACCCGGCCGAGGACGAGCGCCTCACCCAGGTCAGCGAGACCGTCCTGCGCACGAAGAACCCGGACGCCGCCTTCGTCTACCTGGGCGCGATCGACATCGCCGGGCACGGCAGCGGCGCCGCCTCGGCCGCCTATCTGACCGCGATCCACGACGCCGACGCCCGGATCGGCCGGCTGCTGGCCGCGGTCAGGGCCAGGCCGACGTACGGGAGCGAGCGCTGGACGGTGATCGTGGCCACCGACCACGGGCACACCGACGCGGGCGGGCACGGCGGGTCCTCGATCGAGGAGCGCCGCACGTTCGTCCTGGCGTCCGGGCCGGGCATCGCCGCCGGGGCGCGGCCGGCCGACACACGCCTGGTGGACGTGACGGCCGCGGTCTTCACCGGGCTGGGGCTGGCCGTGCCGGGCGGTATCGACGGCCGCCGCGTCGACACCAGGACCGGCGACCCGTTCGAGGGCGTCGCGCTGTCCGGCAGGACCGACGAGACCGGCATCCCGGCCGGCGTGCTCGGCTACTCGCACACGCCGCCCGCGGGCTGGTCGGCGGACGCGTCCAGGATGCCGTCAGGGGGCGTTCAGGAGTGGCGCGGCTGGGCGTTCACCACCGACGAGTTCTGGTCGCGGGCGGCCCGTGACCAGCAGCGGGAGCTGAACGTCCGGTCCAGGGGCACCTTCTCGGTGGCCGACTCCGACGAGTGGGACGACAAGGCGCACGGGACCGGGACGTTCGACTCGACGCTCGTCTCGCCCGCCTACACCGTGACCGGCCAGACGTCCGTCACCCTCGCCTACGCCACCCACTACCGCGTGGACGGCGCGCAGAAGGCGCAGGTGCTCGTGTCGTTCGACGGCGGCGCGGACACGCTGGTGAAGAACTACACGGCCGACGCGGTCGCCAGGAACGAGTCGCTCGCGGTGGCCGTGCCGGCCGGGGCCAGGTCGATGAGGGTCAAGTTCCACTACTTCGACGCGACCAACAACTGGTACTGGGCGGTGGACGACCTGCGCGTCTCCTGACCGCGCGGGCGGGGCCCCGCCTTCGGGCGGGGTTCCGGTCAGGGGTTGCGGGCGGCGATGGAGGCGTTGAGTGCGGTGGCGAAGGCCGTCCAGCCGACGTAGGGCAGCAGGGCCAGCCCGGCGCGGCGGTCGGCGCGCAGGAAGCGGCGCAGCAGCACGAGGTTGGCCGCGTCGAGCGCGACGATGTCGGCCAGCGCCAGGCGCGGGGAGCGGGCGCCGAAGAACAGCGGGGTCCAGGCGGCGTTGAGCGCGAGGTTGGCGCCCAGGGCGCGGGCCAGGCCGGCCCGGTCGTCGCCGCTGGTCAGGGCGCGCGCGCCGGCGTAGGCGATCAGGGCGTAGACCGGCGTCCAGACCAGGCCGAACGCCTGGCTGGGCGGCTGCCAGCGGGGCTTGCGCAGCCGGCGGTACCAGGCCGAGCCGGAGGAGGTGGCCAGGCTGCCGAGCGTGGCCGTGACGGTGACCGCGGCCGTGGTGGCGAGGAGGTTACGGGCGAACGGGCGCATCTGCATGGGCCTGCCCCTACCCGCCCGGGCCGCCGCATGCCCTAGGCGCCCTCCGGCTCCTCGACGACGAGGGCGAGCAGGCCGGGGAAACGTTCGTCGAACTCCGCGCGGCGCAGCCGGTTGAGCCGGCGGGCGCCTTCGTCGCGCTGCTCCAGCAGGCCGACCTGGCGCAGCACCCCGAAGTGGTGGCTGAGCGTGGACTTGGCCACCGGCAGGTGGGCGAACGTGCCGCAGGCGCGCGCCCAGTCGGGCTCCCCGGCCAGCTCGCGGACGATGCGGCGGCGGACCGGGTCGCCGAGCGCGTCGAGGGCGGCCTGCAGCGACACCTCGACGGGCGAGGTGTGGGTCAGGCCGCGCGTTCTGTTCGATGGCGGTCGAACATTGGTGTAGTGTTCCATCTCGATCGAACATTCTAGTCGAGGGAGCGGCCATGGAGACCGGGCACTTCGGGGTGTGGCATCCGCTGATCGGCAAGGCCCCCGCCGAGCAGGCGCGGCGCGCGGCGGCCGAGATCGAGCGGCTGGGCTACGGCTCCGTGTGGATCAACGAGGGCCGGCAGAGCAAGGAGCCGCTCACCACCGCGGCCGTCCTGCTGGCCGCCACCACCCGCGTCGCGGTCGCGACCGGCATCGCCAGCATCTGGGGCCGCGACGCGACGGGCATGACGGCGGGCGCGAAGACGCTGGCCGACGCCTTCCCCGGCCGTTTCGTGCTGGGCATCGGGGTCAGCCACGGCCCGCTGGTCGGCAGCCGCGGCCACGCCTACGACAAGCCGCTGAGCGCGATGCGCGCCTACCTCGACGGCATGGACGCCGCCGAGGAGGGCCTGCCCGCGGCGAGGGCGCCCCGGCTGCTGGCGGCGCTGCGGCCCCGGATGCTGGAGCTGTCCAGAGACCGGGCCGACGGCGCCCACACCTACTTCGTGCCGCCCGAGCACACCGAGCAGGCCCGCCGCGTCCTCGGCGCGAACCGGCTGCTGGTGCCCGAGCAGGCCGTGATGCTGGAGACCGACCCGGCAAGGGCCCGCGAGATCGCCCGCGCCCACCTGGCCTACTACCTGACCCTGCCCAACTACCTGGGCAACCTGCGCGCCCTGGGCTTCACCGACGCCGACTTCGCGGGCGGCGGCAGCGACCGGCTGGCCGACGCCATCGTGGCCTGGGGCGACGAAGGGCAGGTCGCCGCGCGGCTGCGGGCCCACCTCGACGCCGGGGCCGACCACGTGGCCGTCCAGCCGCTGTCGCCGGGCGTCCCCGACCTCGACGACGCCTTGGGCCAGCTCCAGCGCCTGGCCCCGGCCCTCGGTCTCTGATCCGGGGGGCGGCCCGGCGGGTCGGTTTGACTTAGAGCGCACTTCAATTCGTAACGTCGGTCCCATGACAACGCCTCAGCACAGGATCGGTTCGGGTTTCGGCGCGAGAAGCACCGCGGACGAGGTGCTCAAGGGCATCGACCTCACCGGCAGGGTCGCGCTCGTCACCGGCGGCTACTCCGGCCTCGGCCTGCAGACCACCCGCGCGCTCAGCGACGCCGGAGCCCAGGTCGTCGTCCCGGCCCGGCGGCGCGGCGCGGCCGAGGAGGCCCTGGCCGGCATCGACCGCGTCGAGGTGGGCGAGCTCGACCTGGGCGACCTCGACAGCGTGCGGCGCTTCGCCGAGGAGTTCCTGGCCTCCGGCCGCGACCTGCACCTCGTGATCAACAACGCCGGGATCATGGCCTGTCCCGAGACGCGGGTCGGCCCCGGCTGGGAGGCCCAGTTCGCCACCAACCACCTCGGCCACTACGCGCTGGTCAACCGCCTGTGGCCGGCCGTCGAGCGCGGCGGCGGCCGGGTCGTGGCCGTCTCCTCCGCCGGCCACCGGCGCTCCGGCATGCGCTGGGACGACGTGATGTTCGAACGCGGCTACGACAAGTGGCAGGCCTACGGCCAGGCGAAGACGGCCAACGTGCTGTTCGCCGTGCACCTCGACGCCCTGGCCAAGGACGCGGGCGTGCGGGCGTTCGCGGTGCACCCCGGCGGCATCCTGACCCCGCTCCAGCGCCACCTGACCAAGCAGGAGATGGTCGAGGCGGGCTGGATCGACGAGCAGGGCAACCTGCTCAATCCCGGCTTCAAGAGCCCTGAGCAGGGCGCGGCCACCCAGCTGTGGGCGGCCACCTCCCCGCAGCTCGACGGCATGGGCGGCGTCTACTGCGAAGACTGCGACATCGCCGAGCCGGCCGACGGCTCCGGCGGCGGGGTCCATCCCCATGCCACCGACCCCGAGCAGGCCGCCCGCCTGTGGCGGTTGTCGGCCGAGCTGACCGGCGTTGACGCCTTCGCCGGGCGCGCGGCCTGACGGTCAGCGTTTCATGGCGCCGTCGGCGATGGCGTCCGCCGCCTCGCCGATGGCCATGCCCACGATCTCCAGGCGGCGCACCAGCTCGCGCTGCTTGAGCGCGTCCGAGGTGACCTCGCCGGAGAAGATCCGGGAGATCTCGTACTGGTACATCCGCCGGATCGCGCCGCCGGCCTTCTTGGCCTCCAGGGCGTCCTGCACCACCGCCGAGGGCCGGGCGGCCAGGCCCCGCACGGCGCTCTCCAGGGCGTCGATGCCCACGATGACCTGGTCGAGCAGCGGCGTGAAGCGGATCTGGTCGGGCACCCGGTACAGGTGCGACTCGCGCACGAAGTCCCGCAGCGAGTCCAGCACGTCGTCGATCGAGCGCGACAGGCGGAACAGGTCCTCGGGGTCGATGGGCGTGACCAGCGCGGTCTTGAGCTCCTCGACCAGGCGGGCGCGCTCCTCGTCGCCGAGGTGCTCGATCGCGCGCATCCGCTCGTGCGCGCCGGTCCTGCCCACCTCGCCGCCGATCATGGCCATCGCCAGCCACGCGCCCTGCTTGGTGGCCTTGAGCTGGCCGAGCAGGGCGCCGGTCAGCGCGCCGTCCATGCGGCCGGTCATGAGGTCACGGATCCGGCGCCATCGCTTCACCACGTCCCCCTCAGCCCCTTCAGGACGAACGCCGCCGTCGCGGCCAGCAGGCCGCTCAGCGGGAGCGTCAGCAGCCAGGCCACGACGATCTTGACGGCGGCGTACCAGCGGACCCGGCCGCCGCCCTGCGCCACCCCGGCGCCGACCAGCCCGCCGGCCACGGCCTGGGTCATGCTCACGGGCATACCCAGCCCGGCGCAGGCGAGCACGGCGGTGCCCGCGGCCAGTTCGGCCGCGACGCCGTGCGCGGGCCGGGAGACGATGATCTCGCGGCTCAGCGTACGGCCCGCCCTGGGCAGCCCGTAGAGCGCGCCGAGCCCGAACAGCACCGCCACCAGCGCGGTGCAGGCCAGGGGCGCGCCCTGGAAGCCGAGCGCGATCATGAAGACGGCCAGCATCTTCTGCCCGTCGTTGGCCGCGTAGGCGAGCGTCTGGAGCAGGAACCCGGCCCAGTGCCAGCGGGCCAGGCCGGGCGCGTCGGTCACCCGGACGAGCAGCCGGATGAGCAGCCACGACAGCAGCGCCCCCACGAACGGCGCGGCCAGCCCGAAGACCAGCACGAGCGCCACCGAGCCGCCCGACACCGGCAGCCCCCACCCCAGCCCGGCCCCGGTGAGCCCGCCCACCACGGCCAGCGTGAGGCTGGTCGGCCGGCCCTTCGCGCTGAGCGTGAACACCACCGCCAGCGCGCAGAGCACGGCCACGGTCATCGCGGCCTGGCCGCCGGGGGCGTGGAAGCCCGCCAGCCGGTTCACGAACGTCAGCGCCACCTGGTGGGTGACCAGCGGCACCACCGTCACGAGCAGCACCAGCGCGAGGATGCCGACGGCCGGCCTGATCACCGGCAGCTTGAGCCCGGTCGCCAGCAGCGCCCCGCCGTCGTTGATCCCGGACACGACGGCGAACAGCCCCGCGACCCCGATCAGTACGACGGTCTCCAACGGCACGTGTCCCATCCCAGTCGGCGCTGCTCGGCACGGACAAGCCCGATTCCCTTATGGCCCTCATAGGGGAAAGGCGGCTGTCCCGTGCGGCGCCACCCCGGATAGCGTCCGTAATGCCCGATAACTACCCAAGATCGAGTGGATTGATGGACGAAGAACTCATTCTGTTGAATCCCGGGCCCGCATGTACGTCGAAGCGGGTCAAGGACGCCCTGCTTCGCGGCGACCTCTGCCACCGCGAGCCCGAGTTCACGGAGTTGCTGTTCAGGATCCGCGAGGCCCTGCCCCGGTGCCTGAACCTCGGCGGCACGCACGAGGCGCTGCTGGTCACCGGGTCGGGAACCGCGGCCATGGAGATGGCGGTCATCAGCTCCGTCCGCGCGGGACGCGGCGTGCTCGTCGTGAACAACGGCGTCTACGGCGACCGCATGATCAAGATCGCGAAGGCGCACGGCATCCCGTTCCACGAGGTCAGGAGCGACTGGACGGTCCCAGCCGACCCCGAGGCCGTCCGGGCGGCGCTCGCCGGGCGCGACGACGTGGACGCCGTGGTCTGCGTGCACCACGAGACCACGACCGGCCTGATCAACCCGATCAAGGAGATCGGCGAGGTCGTGGCCGAGCACGGCGCGCTGTTCGTGATCGACGCGATCAGCGGCACCGCGATCGAGGACCAGGACCTGGCGCAGGTCAGGGCGGACGTCGTCTGCGGCACCGCCAACAAGGGCCTGCACGGGCTGCCCGGCATGTCGTTCATCCTGTGCAGCGAGGCCGCGATCGAGCGGATCCAGGAGGCGCCCGCGCGCAGCCTCTACCTCAACGCCGCCAGCTACCTGGCCGGCCAGCGCAAGGGTGACGTGCCGTTCACCCCGGCCGTGCAGGTCTGCTACTCCCTCGACGAGGCGATCAAGGAGTACGAGGAGGCGGGCGGCTTCGCGGCGCGGACCCGGCTGTACCGCGAGCGGGCGGCCCTCGTCCGCGGCCAGTTCGCGCGACTCGGCCTGGAAATCCTCGTTGATGAACAATTCAGGTCAAACACCGTAACAATGCTTCATCTCCCCGAAAACGTAACTTATACGGCGCTTCATGATGAGCTCAAAAAGCGCGGTTACGTTATCTACGCCGGTCAGGGGCAACTTTCCGCGGACTTCTTCAGGATCTGCACGATGGGCGAGATCCCCTGGCACCGGCTGGAACAGCTCGAGGACGCGCTCCGAGAGTCGATCGAGGCAGCTAGGGGTTAACGACGACATGCAGCTCAACCTGCACCGGCTCTGGATCTTCATGACGGTCGTGGAGTGCGGCGGCTTCTCGGCCGCCGCGCAGAAGCTCTACCTCAGCCAGCCGTCCGTCTCACACCAGGTCAGGCAGCTTGAGCAGGCGCTGCGCGCCACACTGATCGACCGCAGCGGCGCCCGCATCAGGCTCACCCCCGAGGGCGAGGTGATGCTGGAGTACGCCAGGCGGGTGTTCCTGCTGGCCGACGAGGCCGTGGCCGCCATCCGGCAGGTCTCCGGGCTGCAGACCGGCAAGCTGGTCGCGGGAGGCACCACCACCGTCGGCACGTACCTCCTGCCGCCGTTGCTGGCCGCCTTCCGCGACCGTCATCCGGGCATCGAGCTCGGCATCCAGGTCGGCAACGGCCAGCGGGTCGAGCGCGGCCTGGTGGACGGCGAGATCGGCGTCGCGGTGCTGGCCGGCGAGCCCGGCGCGGCGCAGCTCGTCAGCGAGCCGATCCTGGAGGACCGGCTCGTCGTCATCACCCAGCCGGGCCACCGGCTGTCCAGCAAGGGCCGCGCCGAGCCGGCCGACCTGACGGGCGAGTTCTTCCTCATCCGCGAGCCCGGCTCCTCCACCCGCGAGCTGCAGGAGCAGGCGCTGGAGACGTGGGGGCTCGAAGAGGCCGGCCGCAGCGAGATCTGGGGCCCGGAGACGATCAAGCAGGCGGTCGCCGCGGGGCTCGGCGTCTCGCTGGTGTCCGAGCACTGCGTCGAGCAGGAGCTCGCCGACGGGCGGCTGGCGGCCCTGGAGGTGCTGCCCGCGCCCAAGCCCCGCCCCATCGTGCTGGCCCACCGCCGCGACCGGCTGCTGGGGCCCGCGGAGCAGGCGTTCATCGCCATGCTGCGCAACGTCCGCAGCTGGCCGGGGATCACTCGCTTGAGGAGCATCTCTTGACATCCCTGCCCTCCCGGGCACAGGTCGTGATCATCGGCGGCGGCATCGCGGGCTGCAGCGTGGCCTACCACCTGGCCCAGCTGGGCTGGACCGACGTCGTGCTGCTCGAACAGGGGCAGCTCTCCTGCGGCACCACGTGGCACGCCGCCGGGCTCGTCGGCCAGCTCCGCAGCACCGAGAGCATGACCAGGCTGATCAAGTACAGCACCGACCTGTACGCCCGCCTGGAGGCCGAGACCGGCTTCGGCACCGGCTGGAGGCAGTGCGGCAGCGTCAGCGTGGCCCGCACCCCCGAGCGCATGACCCAGTTGCGGCGCACCGCGGCCGCCGCCCGGAACTACGGCATCCAGGCCGAGGTCGTCAGCGCGCGCGAGGCGGGCGAGCTGTGGCCGGTCATGCGCACCGACGACCTGGTGGGCGGCGTCTGGCTGCCCGGCGACGGCAAGGCCAACCCGTCGGACCTCACGCAGGCGCTGGCCAGGGGCGCGCAGCGGCACGGCGTCCAGGTGATCGAGCGGGTCCGGGTCACCGGCGTCACCGTGCGCGACGGCGCCGTGCGCGGCGTGCACACCTCCGAGGGCCACATCGAGACCGAGGTGCTGGTCAACTGCGCCGGGCAGTGGGCCAAGGAGGTCGGCAGGATGGCCGGCGCGACCGTCCCGCTGCACTCGGCCGAGCACTACTACGTGGTCACCGAACGCATCCCCGGCGTGCGCCCCGACCTGCCCGTGCTGCGCGACCCCGACGGCTACGCCTACCTCAAGGAGGAGGTCGGCGGCCTGGTCGTGGGCGGCTTCGAGCCGGACGCCAAGCCCTGGGGCATGGACGGCATCCCCCACCCCTTCGAGTTCCAGCTCCTGGAGGCGGACTGGGACCAGTTCGCGATCATCATGGAGAACGCGATCCAGCGCGTCCCGGCGTTGGAGAGCGCCGGGATCAGGATGTTCTACAACGGGCCGGAGAGCTTCACGCCCGACAACATGTTCCTGCTGGGCGAGACCCCCGAGGTGCGCGGCCTGTTCGTCGGCGCGGGGTTCAACTCGGCCGGCATCGCCTCGGCGGGCGGCGCCGGCCGCGCGCTGGCCGAGTGGATCGTGAACGGCGAGCCGACCGGCGACCTGTGGCCCGCCGACATCCGGCGCTTCGCCCGCTGGGCCGGCAACGACACCTGGCTGCGCGACCGGGTCACCGAGACGCTGGGGCTGCACTACGCGATGTCCTGGCCGGACCGTGAGCTGGAGACCGCCCGGCCGCTGCGCCGCTCGCCGGTGCACCACCTGCTGGCGCAGGCCGGGGCGCGCTTCGGGTCGAAGATGGGCTGGGAGCGGGTCAACTACTTCGGGCCCGCCACGCCGTCCACGTTCGGGCGGCCGGGATGGCAGCCGTACGTGGACGCCGAGGTGGCGGCCTGCCGGAACGCGGCGGCGCTGTTCGACCAGACGGCCTTCTCCAAGTTCGTCCTCAAGGGCCCGGAGGCCATGGAGGCGTTGCAGTGGCTGTGCACCGCCGACGTGGACGTCGAGCCCGGCCGGGTCGTCTACACCGGCCTGCTCAACGACCGGGGCGGCTACGAGTCGGACCTGACGGTGACGCGCGTGGCCCGCGAGGAGTACCTGATCGTGACCGGCTCGGCCCAGACCACCAGGGACTTCGACCACATCTCCAAGGGCCTCGGCGACCGGCGGGCGGTCCTGGTGGACGTCACCGGCGCGTACGCCGTCTTCGGCGTGATGGGCCCCTCGTCCAGGACGATCCTGCAGTCGGTGTCGAAGTCCGACTTCTCCGCCTTCGACTTCGGCACGTCCCGGCTGGTCGACCTCGGCCACGCCACCGTGCGCGCCACCCGCGTCACGTACGTGGGCGAGCTGGGCTGGGAGTTGTACGTGCCCGCCGAGTTCGCCGTCACCGTGCACGAGACGCTCATGGGCGCCGGCGGGCTGACCCAGGCCGGTCACTACGCCATCGAGGCCATGCGCATCGAGAAGGGCTACCGCGCCTGGGGCCGCGAGCTGGGCCCCGAGATCACCCCCGCCGCCGCCGGACTGCGTTTCACCTGCAAGAAGAGCGGCGGCTATCGGGGAGCGCGGCACGCTCTGGAGACGCCGTCGCGCAGGGTAGTCTCGATCGTGCTGGACGACCCCGCCGCACACCTGTGGGGCGGCGAGTCCCTGCTGTCCGACGGCGTCCCGGTGGGCTACGTCACCTCGGCGGCCCACAGCCCCACGCTCGGCAGGTCCGTGGCGCTGGGCTTCGTCACCGAGGTCTCGCAGGAAGGCGGCGTCACGCTGGAGAAGGTGGAGGTCGACGTGGCCGGCGACCTGTACTCTGCCCAGATCAGCCTCAAGGCGCCCTACGATCCCACGTCCGCGAGAGTGAAGGCATGAGCAGCCACGCCGAGTACATCCTGACCCTGTCCTGCCCCGACCGCCCCGGCGTGGTGGCCGCCGTCTCCGGCCTGCTGGCGGCGCACGGGTGCAACATCATCGAGAGCCAGCAGTTCGGCGACCGGGTCGCCCAGCGGTTCTTCATGCGCGTGCAGTTCTCCGGCCCGCTCGGCGAGGACGAGCTGGGCGCCGCCTTCGCGGCCCTGGCCCCCGACTTCGCCATGGAGTTCAGGCTGCGCGACGTGGCCAGGAAGCCGCGCGTGCTGATCATGGTCAGCCGGTTCGACCACTGCCTCAACGACCTGCTCTACCGGGTCAGGTCGAAGACGCTCGGCATCGAGGTCGTCGCGGTCGCCTCCAACCACCCCGACCTGCGCCCGCTCACCCAGTCGTACGGCATCGACTACCACCACCTGCCGATCACGCCCGAGACCAAGCCGAGGCAGGAGGCCGAGGTGCTGGCGCTGGTCGAGCACTACCAGGTCGACCTGGTGGTGCTGGCCCGCTACATGCAGGTGCTGTCGGAGGACCTGTGCGAGAAGCTGGCCGGGCGGGCGATCAACATCCACCACTCGTTCCTGCCGTCGTTCAAGGGCGCCAAGCCCTACCACCAGGCCCACAACCGGGGCGTCAAGCTCATCGGCGCCACGGCCCACTACGTGACCTCCGACCTCGACGAGGGGCCGATCATCGAGCAGGAGGTCGCCCGGGTCAACCACAGCCACTCGCCGGACGACCTCGTGCGCATCGGGCGCGACGTGGAGTGCGTGGCGCTGGCCCGCGCGGTCCAGTGGCACGCCGAGCAGCGCGTCCTGCTCGACGGCCACAAGACCGTCGTCTTCCCCCGCTGACCGCTCTTCGCGGCTTTACGGGCGGTACGTCCCGAAGAACCAGGAGTTGCCTTCGGGGTCCTCGCAGGCGTACTCGCGCGAGCCGTACGGCTGGTCGGTGAGCTCCATGGTGATCACGGCCCCCGCGGCCCTGGCGCGATCGTGGTGGGCGTCGACGTCGTCGACCGCGATGTAGACGCCGGGCCCGCCCGGCTTCCCCCGGCCGATCATGATCAGGTCGTCCTCGACGAACAGCTCGGCGTGCTCGACGACCCCGGACCCGTCCTTCGACGACTCGTGCACCCGGAACCCGAACGCCCCGGTCAGGAAGTCGAGCGCCGCCTGCGGGTGCTCGTAGCGGGCCAGTGCGTAGACAGTGCGTTTCATGGCTCCAGCATGTCCGCCGGCCCGCCCGCGGGTCTTGGACGAATCTGACCGGGCGTGGTGCCGCCGAGCGCCCGGAACTCCCGGTTGAGATGGGCCTGGTCGTAGAAGCCGCACTCGGCCGCGACCGCGGCGATCGGCCTGCCGGAGCGCAGCAGCCGCGCCGCCCGGCCGAACCTGATCACCCGGGCCGCCGTCTTGGGGGCCAGCCCGACCTGGTCGTGGAAGCGGGCCACCAGATGCCGATGGCTCCAGCCCAGCGACGCGGCCAGCGACGACACGCCGAGCCGCCCGCCCGACTCCAGCAGCCGCGCCCACGCCCACGGCAGCTCGGGGCCCACCTGCGGCCCGGCCAGGATGCGCGCGGTCAGCAGCCGGTCGGTCAGGGCCAGCCGCTCCCGCCACGACGGCGTCGCGGCCAGCCGGTCGAGCAGCTCCCCGGCCCACGGCCCGAGCACCGCCTCCACCGGGACCACCCGGCTCGTCAGGTGGCGCA
This sequence comes from Nonomuraea sp. NPDC004702, assembly GCF_053601695.1. Lineage (NCBI taxonomy): Bacteria > Bacillati > Actinomycetota > Actinomycetes > Streptosporangiales > Streptosporangiaceae > Nonomuraea > Nonomuraea sp. NPDC004702. Next base: position 38,375 of record NZ_JBSGCE010000031.1, on the reverse strand, counting down.
TCGGCAGCCCGTACAGCCGCCGCGCCCCGAACGGCGTGAGCACCACCTCCACGCCCTCGCAGGGCCCCTCGACGCGGGTGACCGCGAACCGGTCGGCGAGCCCGCCCGCGAACGCACTGACCCGCTCCCCGTACGCCTCCATCGGCGCGCCGACGCCCAGGATGAGCACCGCCCCGGGAAGGGCGGCCTCGGCGCGCGTGACGGGCGCGGGATAGTGCTCGCTGTAGGCGCAGAGCCGGGTGACGTACGGCCGCAGCGCAGCGCTGGGGACGGCCTCGACGACGGCCGGCCCCAGGCTGCTCATGCCTGCGACACTACAGACCGGTGTGCTGGGCGAGGAAGGTCAGCGTGTCGGCCGACAGATCGACCGTCCGGCTCACCGAGCGGGCGCCGTGGCCCACCTCGGCCTCGTTGCGCAGCAGCACCGGCCGCCCGGCCGTGGAGGCGTGCTGCAACGCCGCGCACATCTTCCAGGCGTGCAGCGGGTGCACCCGCGTGTCGGACTGGAAGACGGTGAACAACGTCGCCGGGTAGGCCACCGACTCCTCGACCCGGTGGTAGGGCGAATACCCCCACAACCAGCCGAACTGCTCGGGGTCGTCGGCACTGCCGTACTCGACGTTCCAGGTCGCGCCGAGGCCGAACTTCTCGTACCTGATCATGTCGAGCAGCGGCGCCGAGCAGACCACGGCCGCGTACAGGTCGGGACGCTGCGTCAGCGCGGCGCCCACCAGCAGGCCGCCGTTGGAGCCGCCGGAGATGCCGAGCTGCTCGCGGGTGGTGACGCCGGTCTCGATGAGGTGCTCGGCCGCGGCGTGGAAGTCGTCGAACACGTTCTGCTTGTTGGCCAGCATGCCCGCGCGGTGCCAGTCCTCGCCCTCCTCGCCGCCGCCGCGCAGGTTGGCGATGGCGTAGACGCCGCCCGCCTCGACCCAGGCCAGGATCGAGGCCGAGTAGCCGGGGGTCATGGACAGGCCGAAGCCGCCGTAGCCGTACAGGATCGTGGGCCGGGGGCCGGGCCGCTCGTCGGCGGGGGAGATGATCAGCATCCGGACGTCGGTGCCGTCCTTGGACCGGTACACCACCTGCGAGGTGCGCACCGGCGGCACCTCGACCGCGCCCGGCGAGGCGGCCCACAGCGTGGTCTCGCCCGTGCGGGCGTCGTAGCGCTGGATCGTCGGCGGCGTGGTGTTGTCGGTGTAGCCGAACCACGCCTCGAAGCCGCCCTCGGGACGCTCGGAGATGCCGCCGATCGTGCCCAGCCCCGGCGTCGGCACCGAGCCGACGCGTTCGCCGGTCGCCAGGTCGTGGACGGTGATCTCGCTGATCGCGTGGCGGGTCCAGCCCACCAGCATGACCGGGCGCTCCAGGTCGTCGAGGATCGCGAAGTCGGACAGCACCGCCTCGGGGTCCTCGGGGATCAGGTCGCGCCAGGTCTCGTAGCCGGGGTCGGCCGGGTCGGTCACGCACACGCGGCCGCGGGAGGCGTCCCTGTCGGTGTGGACGTAGAGCCGGCCGTCGCGGCCGAACACCAGGGCGGTCTGCGCGTCGACGCCCTCCTGCACGACCTTCAGGTCGGGGGAGTCGGCGGGCGAGGCGGTCAGGTCGGCCACCCACAGGTCGTTGCGCGGCGCGGTGCCCTCGTGCGCCGAGACCTGGAGCCAGTGGCCGTCGCGCGAGACGGAGACGCCGTAGTAGTTGGTCATCTTCAGCCCCTGGCCGAAGATCATCACGTCGTCCTCGGTCGAGGTGCCGACGCGGTGGAGGTAGACGCGGCGGTGGAACTGCGCCTCGTTCTCCGGCACCTCGGTGCGCGGCAGCCTGCGCACGTAGTAGAACGCCTCGCCGCCGGGCAGCCAGGCGATGGGGGAGTAGCGGCAGCGGTCGATCGGGCCCTCGACGCGCGTCCCGGTGGCGACGTCCATGACGTAGAGGACCGACTCCTCGTCGCCGCCCACCGAGATCTGGTACGCCAGCAGCCGCCCTTCCTTGTCGGGCTGCACGGCGTCGAGCGTGGTGAGACCGGACGGGTCGATCTCCATCGGGTCGATCAGCGCCCGCTCGGTGCCGTCGGCCTCGACCACGTAGTAGACCGCGTGCTCCTGGTCGGGCGTGCGGCGGGAGAAGAACCGGCGCTCCCCGCGCCAGGCCGGAACCCCCACCGAGCCGGACCGCAGCAGCTCGGCGATGCGGTCCTTGAACCGCTGCTCGCCACGGCTGGCGTTGAACAGCTCGGCCTGCGCGAGCAGCCACTCCTTGGTGTCCGGGCTGTCAGGGTCCTCCAGCCACCGGTACGGGTCGGGGACGGGCGTTTCGTGCAGGATGTCGACGACGTCTTCGCGGCGTGCCGTCGGATAAGGCTCTCGCGTCATGCCAGGAACCCTACTGCCAAGGTGGGGGCGTAAAGCGCTGGTGAAGCGGGCATAAAACGTAACGTGTGTCCCTCTGGTCATTCCGGCTTGAAGATTATGGGGTGGCGGGGACGCTACGGCTAACGCCAGACTTGGTGACAGGACGGTGCCGTGGTGACCATCCGCTGGACCGTCCGGCGGAGGTCCATGTGACGGAAGCATCAGTGCCCCAGGAGGGGCCGACAGGCGGGACATGCCACGGCATGTCCCCTTTGATACGCGCGCGGCAGGGAGAGGCCCGATGACGCGCCAGGTCCTGCTGCTCAACGCCACCTACGAGCCGCTCACCACGCTCTCGCTCCACCGGGCCATCGTCCTGGTGCTGCGGGAGAAGGCCGACGTCGTGCACCGCGACGGGCGGGGCGCCCAGCTCCGCTCGGCGAGCTGCACCCTCGACGTGCCTTCGGTGATCAGGCTCCGCAGATACGTCCGCATCCCCTACCGGTCCCGAATCCCGCTGACCAGGGCCGCCCTCATGCGGCGCGACGACTACCGCTGCGCCTACTGCGGGCAGCGGGCCGAGACCATCGACCACGTGATCCCGAGATCGCGCGGCGGCACCCACACGTGGGAGAACTGCGTCGCCTCGTGCACGACCTGCAACCACCGCAAGGCCGACAAATACCTGGAGGAGCTGGGATGGACGCTGCGCGTCCTCCCGGCGGTGCCGAGGGGCGCCCACTGGCGGCTCATCGGCGCCTCGCTCGTCGGCGATCCACAATGGGCGCCCTACCTGGAGGCGGCGGCCTAGCAATCCCTTTGAAGCCGGAGGCCACCGCCTGCCACCATGACGGGCATGTGGACCTTCACCTCCGATCCGGAGGAATTCGCCGCGGTCGCCGAGCCGTTCCTGCTCGGCGACCCGGTCGGCAACACGGTTCCGCTGACCGTCCTGGCCAACCTGCGCGCCGGCCATCCCGCCGACGCCGCCTTCTTCGCCTGGTGGACCGCCGGGGGCCAGGTGCGCGCCGCCGCCTTCCGCACGCCGCCCGCCCCCCTGAGCCTCACGCGCATGCCCGCCGAGGCCGTCGCCCCGCTGGTCGAGGCGCTCGGCGGCGACGTGCCCATGGTCGTGGGGCCGGTCGAGGTGACGGCCGAGGTCGTCCGGCTGCTCGGCGAGCCCGACCGGACGGTGTCCGAACGGCTCTACCGGCTCGGCGCGCTCGCCGTCCCGTCCGTGGCCGGCCGCGGCCGGCTCGCCGGGCCCGGCGACTTCCCGCTGATGGTGAGCTGGTACCAGGCGTTCGGCGCCGAGGTCGGGCTCGGCGAGGCGCACGACGTCGCCGAGCGGGTCGCCCAGCGGGTGGCCGGGCGCGAGCTGTTCGTGTGGGAGGCCGAGGGCGTGCCGGTCTCGGTGGCCGGGCTCGGCCGGGCGGCCGGCGGCGTGTGCCGCGTCGGACCGGTCTACACGCCGCCGTCGTGCCGCAGGAAGGGCTACGGGGCCGCGGTCACCGCGTACGCCAGCGAAGTGGCGCTGGCCGAACGGTGCGAGCAGGTCGTGCTCTTCACCGACCTGGACAACCCGACCAGCAACGCGATCTACCGGTCGATCGGCTACGAGCCCGTCTCCGACCATGCGCACCTGACCTACGCCGGCTCCCGCTCACCGGCCACAGCGGGTTAGGCTTACCGCATGCCGCGTTACGACTTCCGCTGCCGCGCCTGCGGCTCCACGTTCGAGGTCTCCCGTCCCATGTCGGCCTCAGACGAGCCGGCGACCTGCCCGGAGGGCCACGGCGACACGGTCAAGCTGCTGTCCACCGTCTCCATGACCGGTGGCGCCGCCGCTCCCCGTCCGGCCGGCGGTGGCGGCTGCTGCGGCGGAGGCTGCTGCTCCTCCTGACCGGCGGGCCCGGGTGAACGCCTCCACGGCGAGCCGGGCCGCCCGTTCCACGGTCGCCACGCCCGTCGCCATGTCCGGGCTGCGCTCCGACAGCACGGCGATGAGCAGTTCGTGCCCGTTCAGCACGATCCGGCCCACGCTGTTGACCGTCCACCGCCCGTCGTGCGCGTCCACCGGCAGCCAGCCGTTCTTGAGCGCCACCTCGCCGCCGGCGGCGCTGACGCCCCACGCCTGCGACCGGTCCACCGACGACATGAGCCCCAGCGCCCAGCGGCGGCTCGCGGCCGTCACCGGCCCGGCGGGGTCGGTGAGCTGCTCCAGCACCCGCACCTGGTCCGACGGGTGGCTGAGGGTCATGCCCCACGACAGGCCCGCGCCCGGCCTGGTGTCGCGCACCTCCAGCGCGCCCAGGACCCGGCTGAGCCCCTCCTGGCCGCCGACCGTCATGTACAGCTCGTGCGCGCTCTCGTTGTGGCTCTGGCGGATCATCCGGGAGGCGAGCCTGCGTTCGTACGCGCCGAGCCGCCGGTGCTCGCTCTGCCTGAGCAGCAGCAGGGCGAGCAGGATGTCCACCTTGGCCACGCTGGCCAGCACGAACGGCCTGCCCTCGGCGTAGGAGTACCGCACGCCCGTCGCACGGTCGTACACCGACAGCGCCACCCGCCCCGGACGGCCCCGCAGCTGACGTTCCAGCGCCCGGTCGAGCGCCCGCCGCGTGGCCGGCGGCAGCAGGCGCTCCACGGCCACCGCCTGGCGGTGCGCCACGATCGGGAGCGGGGCCGGACGCGGGCCCGCCGCGCAGGCGGACACGGCGACGGGCAGCAGGGCGGCGATGAGCGAGATCCCCCGGACGCGCATGTGCGCGAGCCTGTCACGCCCCGCACCAACGCCCGGGGGCCCGAGGGTCAAGCTTGCGGCAGGTTACGCCGCAGTGCTCTGCTCGCGGCTCATGCCGCGGTGGTGCGCCGGCGGCGGCGCTGGAAGGGCAGGAACCGGTCGGCCAGGTGCGGCCGCGACGGGGTCAGGGTGGGCTCGACCGCGATGATGCGGTCGAACCGGAACGCCCTGATGGCCCGCCGCATCCGGCACACGCCGACCAGGTACCAGTATTCGCGGTGGACCAGGCAGGTCACCGGCTCGACGTCGCGGGAGGTGACGGCCCCCGAGGCGTCGCGGTAGTGGAGGCGGATCATGAGGCGGCTGGTGATGGCGTCGGCGATGAGCCTGGCCCGGGAGGCGGTCTCCACGGGCAGCGGCTCGGTCAGGGTCGCGAGCGTGGTCGCGATGACGTCGTCGTCGAGCTCCAGGTGTTCGAGCGCGTGTTGCAGGCCGCGCCGTGCGGCGACGGCCTGCGGGCCCGCTCCGAGGTGAGCGAGGGAGAGGGCGATGGCGGCGATCTCGGCGGTCGTCAGCGGGCGAGTCTCGTCCTTCACGACTGTCGTCATACCCCAAGAATAGGGACGACCACCGACAATTTTCGAAAATCTGTGCGGTGGACCGGGGGTCCACCGCACCCTAACTATCGGGACAGCTGCGTCAGATCACGCGAGGCGCCGGTCGAGGCGGACGTGGTCATCGCCGCGTACGCCTGCAGCGCCACGCTCACCGGACGGTTGCGGTCGCGCGGCCGGTAGCCGCCCAGGTCGGCCAGCAGCCGCTCGCGCCGCGCGGCCAGCTCGGCCTCGGGCACCCGCAGCTCCATCGACCGGCCGGGGATGTCGATGTCGATGATGTCGCCGTCCTCGACCAGCGCGATCGCGCCGCCCTCGGCCGCCTCCGGCGAGGCGTGCCCGATCGACAGCCCGGACGTGCCGCCGGAGAAGCGGCCGTCGGTGACCAGCGCGCACGCCTTGCCCAGGCCCTTGCCCTTGAGGAAGGAGGTCGGGTAGAGCATCTCCTGCATGCCGGGGCCGCCCTTGGGGCCCTCGTAGCGGATGACCACCACGTCGCCCTCCTTGACCCGCCCGCCGAGGATGCCCTCGACGGCCTGCTCCTGCGACTCGAACACCACCGCGGGCCCGCTGAACTTCCAGATCGACTCGTCGACCCCCGCGGTCTTCACCACCGCGCCGTCGAGCGAGATGTTGCCGTAGAGCACGGCCAGGCCGCCGTCGGCGCTGTAGGCGTGCTCAAGGTCGCGGATGCAGCCCTGCGCCCGGTCGAGGTCGAGGGAGTCCCAGCGGTTGTCCTGCGAGTACGCCTTCACCGTGCGCACGTTGCCCGGCGCCGCGTGCCACAGCTCGACGGCCTCGGGCAGCACGGTCGGCGACTTGACGTCCCAGGCGGCCAGCGTGTCGGCCAGCGTGCCCCCGTTGACCGTGGGCACGTCGCTGTGCAGCAGCCCCGCCCGGTCGAGCTCGCCCAGGATGGCCGGGATGCCGCCGGCGCGGTGGACGTCCTCGACGTGGTACTTGCTGGTGGCCGGGGCGACCTTGCACAGGCACGGCACCCGCAGCGAGATCTCGTTGATCTCCTTGAGGCCGAAGTCGACCTCGGCCTCGCGGGCCGCGGCCAGGATGTGCAGGATCGTGTTGGTGGAGCCGCCCATCGCCACGTCGAGCGCCATGGCGTTCTCGAACGCCGCGCGGCTGGCGACCGAGCGCGGCAGCACCGACTCGTCGCCGTCCTCGTAGTAGCGGCGGGTGATCTCGACGAGCTGGCGGCCGGCGTCCTCGAAGAGCTGCTTGCGCCGCTTGTGGGTGGCCAGGATCGTGCCGTTGCCGGGCAGGGCCAGGCCCATGGCCTCGGTCAGGCAGTTCATGGAGTTGGCGGTGAACATGCCCGAGCAGGAGCCGCAGGTGGGGCAGGCGTTCTCCTCCATCTCCAGCAGCTCGGCGTCGGTCACCGACTCGTCGGCGGCGGCGACCATCGGGTCGACGAGGTCGAGCTTGCGACCCGGCGTCTTGCCGGCCTCCATGGGGCCGCCGGAGACGAAGATCGTGGGGATGTTCAGCCGGAACGCGGCCAGCAGCATGCCCGGCGTGATCTTGTCGCAGTTGGAGACGCAGATCAGCGCGTCGGCGCAGTGGGCGTTGACCATGTACTCGACGGCGTCGGCGATCAGCTCGCGGGACGGCAGCGAGTAGAGCATGCCGCCGTGGCCCATCGCGATGCCGTCGTCGACGGCGATCGTGTTGAACTCGCGCGGGATCGCCCCCGCCTCGCGGATCGCGGCCGAGACGACGTCGCCGACCTCGCGCAGGTGCACGTGGCCCGGGACGAACTGGGTGAAGCTGTTGGCCACCGCGATGATGGGTTTGCCGAAGTCGCTCCCGGCTACGCCGGTCGCCCGGAGCAGGGCCCGGGCGCCGACCATGTTCCTGCCGTGGGTGACCGTACGTGACCTGAGGGCCGGCATTGTGCTTCTCCCATCATGAGGCGAGTCTTCACATGTTACGGCCACCCGCCCGGCACCTGAGACGCGTGTCCACTACCCGGACGGCTCAGTCCGGCAACCGTACGGCCGCGAGCTGGGTCGCCTGGGCCACCAGCCGGCCCTTGGAGTCCCAGACGTGGGCCACCTCGTCCATGCGGTCGCCGCCGACGTCCGTGGCCGACAGGCGGACCCTGATCGGGCCGGGGGCGGGCAGCCGGCGGATGTAGGCCGAGAGCTGAATCGTCGGCACCCAGCCGGACAGCCCGAGGTCGAACGAGACCGGCGGCACCGGGTCGAGCGCCACCAGCAGGCTCAGCGGGTCCCAGTCGGAGCCGTCGGCCAGGCGCTGCCAGCTCGCGATCTCGCCCTTCCTGGTCGGCGCCCCGAACGCGAACGCCAGATGCGCCGGATCGACGCGCTCCTCGACCACGGCCATCAGCGGCACGGCGAAGTCCGCGCCGGGCGGGTCGGTGGGCGCGAGGAAGCAGTCCTCCTCGGCCGGCAGCTCGACCGGGGGGAGCGAGGTCCACCAGGGGTCGCCGTCGTCCAGGACGCCGAGCGTGACGTGCGACTCGACGCGCACCCTGCCCTCCTGGGCCAGCGAGACCCGTACCTGGGCCACGCTCCGGCCGATCCGCAGCGGCTCCACGCGCACGTCCGCCGGGCCGGGCGCGGGCGGCTCGACGAAGGCGCCGCTCACGGCGGTCACGTGCGGGTGCCGCTCGCCGGCGCCGCTCTGGCAGGCGGCGCGGGCCAGCACCGCCAGCAGGTAGCCGCCGTGCAACTTGGTGCCCACGCTCCACTGGGCGTCCAGCGTGGCGCCGAACTCGTCCGCGCCGCGGGCGACCAGCGCGGTCGCCTCCCCGAAAGTCCCCATTTTTCGCGATATCCCTTCAGATATCCGTTCAGCAGAAGGTCAGATTGACACCGTCAACCTGACGGCGTCAATCTGAGATCCATGACCGCTGCGAGACGTGTGCGCGCCCGGCGCGGAGAAGGCGGCCTGCTGCGGGAGGAGATCCTGCGCGCGGCCGAGGACCTGCTGACCGAGTCCGGCAGCGAGGACGCCCTCACCCTGCGCGCCGTCGCCCAGCGCGCCGGGGTGTCCACGCCCTCGGTCTACCTGCACTTCGCCGACAGGGAGGCGCTGCTGGAGGCCGTCTGCCTGCGCGTGTGGGACGAGTTCGGCCGGATGTTCAGCGAGAACCTGACGGGCGACCCGTTCCTCGCGCTCGGCCGCTGCGGACGGGCCTACGCCCGCTTCGCCCTCGACCATCCCGTGCAGTACCGGGTGCTGATGATGCGTCCCTCGGCCGTGCAGGGCGTGCCGCCGGCCGCCGCCGCCTGCTTCCGCCACATGGTGGACGCCGTCGCCGCCTGCGTGGCGGCCCGCGTGCTCGAAGGCGATCCCGAGGAGCTGGCGCTCGGCCTCTGGTCGGCCGTGCACGGCTGCGTCTCGCTGCTCATCGCCCAGCCGTCCTTCCCCTGGCCCGAGGACCGGGAGGCGCTGATCGACCACATCGTCCGCATCGCCGGGGTGGGCACGGCCCTGCTGTCCCGCCTGCCGGACGCGCTGCCGCCCAGCGGCGTGCTGGCCGCCGAGCTGGACGACTTCGGCGCCCGGCTGTCGGCGGGCACGTCGGCGGGCACGTCGGCGGGCGTGAAAAAACCCCGCGGAGCGTGACTCCGCGGGGTCGGCGGGCCGTCCTAGCCCTCGCCGTACCGGGCGGGCAGGACCTGGGCGGCGATGTCGTAGAGCCGGTCGATCTCGGCCGGGGTCAGCGCCCGCTCGCGCTTGGTGATCCACTTGCGCGCCCGGTCGCCCTGGTAGACGTCCACGCCGCGGATGGTCATGATCTTCCACGGCACGGGCGGTCCGTAGATGGCCAGGGACGGCACGACGACGACCTCGCGGCCGAACGCCTTGCTGATCAGCTCGCTGGCCTGGGACGCCTCCCATTTGGCCTCGGTCAGCCTCGGCTTCATGTCGAAGGGGCCGTGGAAGAGCTTCTTGCCCGACTGGACGCGGACGGGAAGCCGTTTGTCCCACTTCTCGGAGTCCACGGCGTAGACGCCGGTCGGCCCCACCACGAGGTGGTCGATCTGGGCCTCGCTGCCGGGGATCGCCCTGGCGTGCAGGGTGCGGTAGCCGCTGCGCTCCAGCCTGCGGAGCTGCCCCTCGGTACGCCGCTCGGCCACGGACGCGCGCCGCCACGCCGGCACCGTGGAGTGGGACCGCGCGCGGTAGACCGCTTCGAAAATGGCCGCGACCACCCCGGCGGTAACGCCCAGACGCCAGTCGCGCAGCAGGAAACCCACCACGATCGCCACGCCGATCGCCACGAGCGCGCGATTGCGCATGCGGCGGAACCGCGGCTCCTGGAGCAGGTCACGCACGGACGCGCGTTCCACGGGCGCGTAGGTGGTGGTGGGCGCCGATGGTGTCGCGGCGGCGGTGCGCTCGCCCTCTGGCCGGTCGCTCACCCAGATGGGTGACGCGTTGTGACCGTCTTCTCGCTGGTTGTCGGAGTCCACGTAACTCACCGTAGCTCGGAGATCGGAATGATTCCTAGTGTTGACCTGTCCATAGTTTTATGGCCCAGCTCATCGTGTTCCACTCATGTTTTCGGGGTATGTCTTACGTTCTTCTCTAGAGATGCCTAGTGTGCCGATCGTGCGAGAAATACACGAGCTTTCCGCGCTCGAGCAGGCCCGGGCCGTCCGCGACCGTGACGTCTCACCGGTCGAGCTCGCCCAGCACTATCTCGACCGGATCGAGCGGATCGATCCCTCGGTCGGCGCGTACGTCACCGTGACCGCCGAACAGGCGCTCGACCAGGCGCGCCGCCTGGAGAAGGACCTGCCTGACGGGCCGCTGGCCGGGGTGCCGATCCCGGTCAAGGACCTCAATCTGGTCAAGGACGTGCCGATCACCTTCGGCTCGGCGGTCTACCGGGGGTTCGTCGCGCCGGTGGACGACACGGTCGTGACGCGGCTGCGCGAGGCCGGCACGGTCATGCTCGGCAAGACCGCCACCCCCGAGTTCGGGCTGCCCTGCTACACCGAGACCGACGTCTCGCCGCCCGCCCGCTCGCCCTGGGACCTCGGCACGTCGGCCGGCGGGTCCAGCGGGGGAGCGGCCGCCGCCGTGGCCGCCGGGCTGGCGCCGGCCGCCCAGGGCAGCGACGGCGCGGGCTCGATCCGCATCCCGGCCTCCGCATGCGGCCTGTACGGCATCAAGCCCACCCGCGGCCGGATCAGCTTCGCCCCGATCATCCCCGACCTGGCCGGCATGTCCACGAACGGCCCGATCGCCCGTACCGTCGCCGACGCCGCGGCCCTGCTCGACGTCATGGCGCACAACGAGCCCGGCGACCTCTACCTCGCGCCCCGGCACGAGGGCACGTACCTCGCCTGCGCCAGCCGCGACCCCGGACGGCTGCGCATCGCCCGCTACGCCGACCCCGTCGTGCCGGGGGCCGAGGTCGATCCCGAGGTGCTGGCCGCGTACGAGGGCGCCGCCGCGATCCTCGCCGGCCTCGGTCACGAGGTCGTGGAGATCCCCAGGCCGTTCGGCGCGGACCTCGTGCCGCAGTTCGTCACCCTCTGGTACACCTTCGCCTGCATGCACCCGGTCGCCGACGATCAGGGGCACCTGCTCAGGCCGCTCACCCGGTGGCTGCGCGAGCGCGGCCTGGCCACCACCGCCCCCGCGTTCCTCCAGGCCCAGGCCGCCCTCCAGCTCGCCACCCGGGGCGCGCTCACGATCACGAACGCCTACGACGCGGTGCTCACCCCGACCCTCACCCAGCCGCCCAGGCCGGTCGGCTGGTTCGAGGACGTGGACGACGTCGAGGAGACCTTCGAACGCATGAAGCGCTTCGCCGCCTTCCCGGCGATCTACAACGTCAGTGGCCAGCCCGCGGTCAACCTGCCGCTGCACTGGAGCGCCGAGGGCCTGCCGATCGGCGTCATGCTGGCCGGGCGGATCGGCGGCGAGGGCACCCTGATCTCGCTGTCGGCCCAGGTCGAGGCGGCTGTGGGCGGGTTCTGGGGCGAGCGGCGGCCGTCCGTCTGGTAGGAGGGTCCCGTACGGGTCTGGCCGGGCACCCGCCGGAGGATTACGTTCGTCGTGTGAACAGCGCGGCGGAAAGTCTGCTCTTTCTCATCGGGGTGTCCTTGGGGCTGTTCGTACTGATCAGCCTGCTGGTCATGGTGCCGGGGCGGGGCTCGTCCCGGGTGGCGGAGCCGGGCCCGGTGTGGCTGGGCGGGCCGTCCGGGAGCGAGCACGGCGTGAGCACGTCGGCCCGGGTGCTGGCCGACGGCGCCGCCCCCTGGGCGCGGACGCCCGAACCCGACTGGACGGCCGCGGCCATGGCCGTCGAGCCGGACGAACACCTCGGCGGCGCCTCGGCAGGCTGGTGACACAACGATGCCCCCCTCAGAACACCCCTCGAACCAGCCCTCTGAGCAGGTACCGACACAGGCGCCGGAGCACCTCTTGGAGCGGCCCTCGGAGGGGCCTCCGACACAGGCTTCGGCGCAGACACCGATGCGGACGCGGACCCGTGCGCCCAGGCGGGCGCTGACGACGGCTCAGGTCGACGATCTCAGGAGGGCCGTCCAGAGGGCCGAGCGGCGCAGCGGGTTACGCTTCGGGGTGTTCCTGGGCGAGCCGGTCGGCGCGCGACGGCACTTCGCCGAGCGCCTGCACGCCGCCCTGGGCGCCGAGTCGGCCGACGCCGTGGTCGTGTTCGTCGATCCGGCGGGACACGCCCTGGAGATCGTCACCGGCGCGAACGCGAGGCGGCGGCTGAGCGACGGCGCCTGCCGGCTCACCGCCCTGTCGATGGCCACCGCCTTCAGCGCGGGCGACCTGATCGGCGGCCTCCTGTACGGCATCACCGCCCTCGCCGACCAAGCCACCCCCCACCACTGACCCCTCCGCCGACCCCGGCGTGCCAACCTGGCGGGCGCGGCCACGCAGGTGCCCTCCAGGTGCAGGCACGGCACCCATCGCTCCAAGGAGCACCGCACCCTTCGGCTCGATCACGCCTCGCACGGGCACCCCTCGGTCCGAAGACACCGCACCCTGCGGGCCAGGCCACGCTGCCGCGCGGCCCCTTCGGCCCAGTCACGCTGTCGTGAGGCCCCTTTCGGGCCAGTCACGCCGTCGCGAGGCACCTTTCGGGTCGGCCACGCTCTCACGCGCCCCCCTTCCGTGCCGGGCACACCACCGCCGTCGGCTCAGGTGTGCTGTGTCCTGCGGCAGCTCAGGCGTGCGGCCCTTTCGGGGCTGGATGTGCCTCGGCCTGGGTGCGCTGTGCCTGGCGGCGGGCCAGGCGTGCCGTCCCCCCGCACCCCGGGGGGGACGTGCCCGTCGGCTCAGGTGTGTTCGGGGGGTGTGGTCAGGCGCGTTGCAGCAGGGTGACGACGTGGTCGCTGACGCCGGCGAGCAGGCTGGACGGTTCGATCGGCGCTCCGGCCACGGCCGAGAACAGGGCGGGCAGCCCCGGCAGCGGGAAACCGTCGTCCTTGGCGGCCGCGGCGCCCACCGCGTTCTTGTCCAGCGCCGTCCGGCTGCGCTCCCAGGCGTCGAGCACCTCCTCCGGCGACGGCACCCCGAACCCGTGCCCGACGGGCGCCGCGTGCCGCAGCCGGACGAGCGGCGTCTCGGCGAAGGTCAGCGCGGTACGGGCGCGTACCTGCAGGTCGGCGCGGGGCTCGGGGGCGATCCAGTCCATGGCGGTGCAGGGGTTGCGGCAGGTCGCGACGCAGACCGCGAGCGCGCCCGCCAACTGGCTGTGCTGCCGGTCGAAGTAGGCCCGCCAGCCTTCCCCGGGTTCGACCGACACCCGCAGCGTGCGGTTCGTGGCCGACTGCTCGGACTTGGTGTGGTCGCACTCACGGTCGCCGATCACGCCGAACCTGCTCCCGGGCGCGCTCAGCCCGGCGGGCCAGCGGGCAGGATCGCCGGCGTGGCCGAGCTGCGGCTCGAACGCCAGCAGCGGCAGGTACTCGCTGGCGATGTGCACAGCCGCGATCATGGGGCTCAGCTCCCGCCGGTGCCAGCGGACGGCGATCACCTCGAGCAGCAGGCCGTAGGCGGGCTTGAGCGACTCCAGGGCTCCGCGCGGCTGCTCCCGCGGCGTCTGCGGCATGTGGCAGGCGCGGGCGAGCCGGCGCAGGTCTGCCGGTACGGACCTGGCCTCGGCGGCGAAGTCCTCGGCGTCGAGCGAGAGCAGCCGCTGCCCGAACTCGCACACGTCGGAGATCTCGGCCGTGGGGGCGAGCGCTCCCAGATCGGCGAAGGCGTACCGGCGGGCGAGGGCGATCAGCAGCTCACGAGTCGAATCCACGCGAAGACTTTCTCACGATCTTGCAGCAGTCACGGACATGGGGCACGTCCGCACCAGACGTCCCGAAGCGGTCACCGGCTCGGGGCGCGTACGCCCTGAGCGCCCTGAAGCAGCCACGGGCTCGGAACGCGTGGGCGCCGGGCGTCCTGGAGTGGTCACGGACGTGGGGTGCGCACGCACAGGACGCACAGGACGCACAGGAAGCTTCGGATTGGTCACGGACACGGGGTGCGCACACGTCAGACGTTCCGGAGCGGTTACGGCTACGGCCCGCCCACGCACCGGACGGCCCGAGGTGGTTACGGGCATGGGGCGCGTACGCATTGCACGTCTTCGGGCGGGCTGGTGACCGTGGGCTCGTCCGTGGGCTCCTCAGGGGGCTGGGTAGGCTCCTGTGTCGGCTCGGGCTCCGAGGTGGTCACGGTCGGCGTGGGCTTCGGCGAGACGGTGGGCGTGGCGCTCGGCGTGGTGGGGGCCACGGTCGGGCCGGGGGTCGCGCTGGTGGTGCCGCTCGGCTTGGCGCTCGGCACGGCCTTGGTCGGCGGCGCGGGCTCCTTGGTGGTGTGCTCGGGGCTGCTCGGGCTGTGGACCTGCGTGGTCTCGTCGGCAGGCGGGAGCACCTGGCCCGTGCTGGCGGGCTCGGCCGGACGCAGCCACACCGACCCCGCCACCGCGGCCGACACCACGACGGCGGCCGCCATCGTGGCCAGGGCCGTCAGCGTGCGACGCCGGCGGGAGCTGCCGCCGGCGGGGGCCGACGGCATGGTGAGCGGCGAGCCGGGGTCGGCCGCGGGCATGACGCCCGTCGGCTGAAAACCCGGATGGGACCCCGTAGGAAGGCCCGAGTGGGGGTCCGTGGGAAGACCTGTGTAGGAGCCGGTGGGGAGGCCCGTGTGGGAGCCCGTCGTGGGCGGGGTCGCCGGAGCGGCGGTGAGCGGCGGGCCGGGCAGGGCCGCGCCGGTGACCGACGCGCGGGCCGCCCGCGCCATGTCGGACGCCGACGACCAGCGCTGCGCCGGGTCCTTCTGCAGCGCCCGCGTCACCACCTGGCGCACGGCCGGCGGCAGGTCGGCCGGCGGCTCGGGCACGGGCGCGTTGAGATGCTTGAAGATGATCTGCACAGGGGTGTCCCCCTGGTACGGCAGCCGCCCGGTCAGGCACTCGTAGGCCACCACGCCCAGCGCGTAGACGTCGACCGCGGGGGTGACCTCGTTGCCCGCGGCCATCTCCGGTGCGCAGTAGGCGGCCGAGCCGAGCATGGTGCCCGTGGCAGTGAGATGGCCGGCCGAAGCGGAGTGGGCGACACCGAAATCGGTCAGCGCGACCTGCCCGTCGGGCCGGACCATGAGGTTGGCCGGCTTGACGTCGCGGTGGACGATGCCCTGGGCGTGGGCCGCGGCCAGCGCGTCGCCCACCTCGGCGACCAGGCGCATGGCCTCCTGCGCGCCGAGCGGGCCGCGCCGCAGCACCCGGTCGAGCGACTCGCCCCGGACGTATTCCATCACCAGGTAGCTGACCCGGCGCCCGTCGGCCTCGTGGACGCCGTAGTCGTAGACGCCGACCACGCCGCGGTGCCTGAGCGTGGCCATGGCCCTGGCCTCGTTCTGGAAGCGCTGGGTGAAGGTGGGGTTCTCCGACAGGGCGGGCATCATCACCTTGACCGCGACGGCCCGGCCCAGCACGAGGTCGTCGGCACGCCAGACCTCGCCCATGCCGCCACCGCCGAGGCGGTCGGCCAGCATGTAGCGGTCGTTGAGCGTGGTACCGGCGCCTAGCACGTACTTGAGGCTAACACCCGGTCTCCGTGCTCAGGCCGTATTCGCCGCAGCGCGAAGCCAGGTCCCCGCCGGGTGTGGCGGGGACCCGGACGGATCAGGCCGACGCGGCGTCGGTCTCGCGGTTGCGCAGGGCGCGGCTGACGCCGTCGGCGCCCTCCAGGATCAGCCTACGCAGGGCCTGCGGCGGCTGCTCGGCGGCCAGGAAGTCCTGGGCCGCCTTGACCGTGGCGGGCTCGATGAGCAGCGCGGGGAAGCAGTTCATGGCGAACGTCGAGGCCTTCTCGAACGTCCACTCGCGGTAGACGCGTCCGACCTCGGCGAAGTACTTCTCCCGGTACGGCTCCAGCAGCTCGGCGTGGTGGGCGTCCTGGAAGCCGGCGATGGTGTTGCGGGCGATGTGGTTGGCCAGGTCGCCGCCCACGATCCGGTCCCAGGCCGCCGCCTTGGCCTCGGCCGTCGGGATCGCGGCCCGGCACAGCGCGGCCGACCGCTCACCCGTCGCCGTAGGGTCGCGCTCCAGCTCGGCGGCGATGTCGGGCTCGCCCAGCCGGCCGCCGGAGACCAGCGCGGCCACCAGCGTCCAGCGCAGGTCGGCGTCGACGGTCAGGCCCTCGGGCACGCCGGTGCCGTCGAGGATGGCCTGCAGCAGGTCGAGGTCGGCGCCGGCGACCGCCACCGGGGCGAACGCCTGGAGGAAGGCGAGCTGGTGGTCGGAGCCGGGCGCGGCCGAGCCGAGCAGCGAGCGCAGCTCGGCGGCCAGCAGCGCCTCGCCCTCGGCCCGCCAGGCCGGGGCGGCGTACTGCTGGACGGCCTGGCGCGCCTGGCGCAGCACCGCCTGCAGGACCGTGATGTCGGAGACCGTGCCCGCGCCGGAGATGACCAGCCTGACGTAGTCGCGGGTGGACATCTCGCCGTCGCGGGTCATGTCCCAGGCCGCCGACCAGCACAGGGCGCGCGGCAGCGACTCGGTGAAGGCCGCGATGCCGCCCTCGACGAGCGTGCGCAGGGAACGCTCGTCCAGCCTGATCTTGGCGTAGGTCAGGTCGTCGTCGTTGAGCAGCACCAGGTCGGGCTGCTCGGCGCCGACCAGCTCGGCCACGCTGGTACGGGCGCCCACCACGTCGAGCTCGACCCGCTTGGTGCGGGTGAGCACGCCGTCGGCCAGCGAGTACAGGCCGATGGCGATGCGGTGCGAGCGCAGCGTCGGGTAGTCGGCCGGGGCCTCCTGGAGCACCTCGAAGGAGGTGAAGCGGCCGTCGGACACCTCGAAGGAGGGCCGCAGCGTGTTGACCCACGCGGTCTCCAGCCACTCCTTCGACCACGACGACAGGTCGCGGCCCGAGGTGCGCTCAAGGGCGGCGAGCAGGTCCTTCAGCTCGGTGTTGCCCCAGGCGTGCTCGGCGAAGTAGTCGCGCACGCCGGCCAGGAAGTTGTCCAGGCCGACGTAGGCGACGAGCTGCTTGAGCACCGAGGCGCCCTTGGCGTACGTGATGCCGTCGAAGTTGACCTCGACCGCCTGCATGTCGGGGATGTCGGCGGCGATCGGGTGGGTGGAGGGAAGCTGGTCCTGGCGGTAGGCCCAGGACTTCTCCACGTTGGCGAACGTGGTCCACGCGCCGTTGCCCCAGCGGGTGGCCTCGGCCTGGGCCAGCACGGACACGTACGTGGCGAAGGACTCGTTCAGCCACAGGTCGTCCCACCAGCGCATGGTGACCAGGTCGCCGAACCACATGTGGGCCATCTCGTGCAGGATCGTCTCGGCGCGCCGCTCGACGACCGCGTCGGTCACGCGGGAGCGGAAGACGTAGTCCTCCAGGAACGTCACGCAACCGGCGTTCTCCATCGCCCCGGCGTTGAACTCGGGCACGAAGAGCTGGTCGTACTTGGTGAAGGGGTAGCGGACGCCGAACACCCGGTGGAAGAAGTCGAAGCCCTGCCTGGTGACCTCGAAGAGGTTGTCGGCGTCGAGGTGCTCGCCGAGCGAGGCGCGGCAGTAGAGCCCGAGGGGGATGCCGTCGTGCTCGGAGGTGACCTTGTAGTACGGCCCGGCCACCAGCGCGGTGATGTACGTCGAGATCACCGGCGTCGGCTCGAACTCCCAGCGCCTGGCCGCCTGGACGCCACCGTGGCGCCCGGACTGGCCTTCGAGGTCCTCGACCTTGGCCGCGGCGCCGTTGGAGACGACCTCCCAGTCGGCGGGGGCCAGCACGGTGAGCTGGAAGACGGCCTTGAGGTCGGGCTGGTCGAAGCAGGCGTACATGCGGTGGGCGTCGGCCGTCTCGAACTGGCTGTGCAGGTAGACCTTCTGGTCGACCGGGTCCACGAAGCGGTGGAGACCCTCGCCCGTGCGCATGTAGCTGCAGTCGGCGTCGACCAGCAGCTCGTTGGACTCCGCCAGCGAGGGGAGCGGGAAGCGGCCCTTTTCGGCGTCGTAGGAGGAGACGTCGAGGTCGGCGCCGTTGAGGGTGACCTTGCGCACGTTGGCGCCGTGCAGGTCGATGAAGGTGGAGGCGCCCGGGCTGGTGCTGGTGAAGCGCACCGTCGTGACGCTCTCGAAGCGCTCGTCCCCCTCCGTCAGGTCGAGTGCGACCTCGTACGACTCGACCTTCAACAGCCGGGCGCGCTCGCGAGCCTCGTCCCGGGTCAGGTTGCCTGCCAAGTTGCGCTCCTTTTCACCACTTCGTTGTAGTTTGTCGGTATCCTGCCACGCCGGGAATAGGACCTCGACACCCTCAGGTTATGGCCCCACGTGACTGAGAAGATTCCCGTGGACCTGTGGTTCGATCCTTTCTGCCCTTTTGCCTGGGCGACGTCACGATGGCTTCTCGAAGTGGAGAAGGTACGCGCCATCGAGCCGCGCTGGCACGTCATGAGCCTCAACGTCCTCAACGAGGGCAAGGACGTGCCCGACTCCTACCGTGAGGCCATCGTCAGGGCCATCGAACCCGTCCGCGTGGTGGCCGCCGCGCGGGCCGCGCACGGCGACGAGGTCGTCGGCCCGCTCTACACCGAGCTCGGCACGCGCCTGCACAACGAGCGCGGGATGAAGGACCTCAGCCGCCTCGGCGAGCTGATCGAGGACTCCCTGGAGGCGATCGGCCTCAGCCGCGACCTCGCCGCCGCCGCCCACTCCACCGAGTGGGACGACGCCGTACGCGCCTCCCACCAGGAGGGCATCACGCTGGTCGGCCAGGACGTCGGCACCCCGGTCATCCGCGTCGGCGCCAACGCCTTCTTCGGCCCCGTGATCACGTCCATCCCGAAGGGCGAGGACGCGGGCAGGCTGTGGGACGGCGTGCTTCTCGTCACCGAGTTCGAGGACTTCTTCGAGCTCAAGCGCACTCGTACCAGACAGCCCACCTTCGACTAGATATGTCGTCCCTGCCGGGGTAAGACTCATACCCCGGCGGTAGGTTCTCGGGCGCGCGGAGGATGAGGAATCCCCCTCTGCTCGATCCGTGGTCTCGCCAGCCCCACGACGTGCACGCGAGGATGGCCCCATGCGCCAGCTGTATATCGGCGGTTCCTGGAACGCCTCTACGTCAGACGAGTCCATCGAGGTCGCCAACCCGGCCACGGAGGAGATCATCGACCGGGTGCCCGCGGGCACCCCCGACGACGTCGAGGCGGCGGTGACGGCGGCGCGTGAGGCGTTCCCGGCCTGGTCCGACACCTCG
The DNA here is from genome assembly GCF_053601695.1 of Nonomuraea sp. NPDC004702. Lineage (NCBI taxonomy): Bacteria > Bacillati > Actinomycetota > Actinomycetes > Streptosporangiales > Streptosporangiaceae > Nonomuraea > Nonomuraea sp. NPDC004702. The sequence continues at coordinate 18,931 of NZ_JBSGCE010000031.1, read as the reverse complement.
GCGGCCCAGCGCGGGAAGCTCCTCGGCCACGCGGCCGAGCTGCTCAAACAGCGTGCCGAGAGCGTCGCGGCGACGATCGCCACCGACATGGGCGCGCCCCTCGGCTTCGCGCTCAAGGTGCAGACGCTGATGCCCGCCGCCGTCCTGTCCTCCTACGCACAGCTGGCCGAGAGCTACCCGCGCGAGTCACGCATCGGCAACTCGCTGCTGGTCAAGGAGCCGATCGGGGTCGTCGCGGCCATCACGCCCTGGAACTACCCGCTGCACCAGATCATCTGCAAGGTCGGCCCCGCGCTGGCCGCCGGCTGCACGGTGGTGCTCAAGCCCAGCGAGGTGGCACCGCTGGCGGCGTACGCGCTGGCCGAGATCCTCGACGAGGTGGGCCTGCCGCCCGGGGTGTTCAACCTGGTCAGCGGGCGCGGCCCGGTCGTCGGCGAGGCGATGGCCGCCCACCCCGACGTGGACATGGTCTCCTTCACCGGCTCCACCGTGGCCGGCCGCCGGGTCGCCGCGCTCGCCGCCGAGACCGTCAAGCGGGTGGCGCTGGAGCTCGGCGGCAAGTCGGCCAACATCATCCTGCCCGACGCCGACCTGGCCACGGCCGTCAAGGTCGGCGTGGCCAACTGCTTCATCAACGCCGGCCAGACCTGCTCGGCCTGGACCCGCATGATCGTCCACCGCGACCAGTACGACGACGCCGTCCGCCTGGCCGTCGAGGCGACCCGCAAGTACACCGTCGGCGACCCCTTCGACGAGGGCACCCGGGTGGGGCCCCTGGTGTCGGCGGCCCAGCGCGACCGGGTGGTCCGCTACATCAACCGGGGCCAGGAGGAGGGCGCCAGGCTCGTCGCCGGCGGCACCGAGCGCCCCCGCGAGCGCGGCTTCTACGTCGAGCCCACGGTCTTCGCCGCAGTCGAGCCGGGCATGACGATCGAGCAGGAGGAGATCTTCGGGCCCGTGCTGGCGCTGATCCCGTACACGAGCGAGGGCCAGGCCGTGGAGATCGCCAACGACACGAGGTACGGCCTGGCCGGCGCGGTGTGGTCGGGCAGCCAGGAGCGCGCGGTCGCCGTCGCCCGCAGGCTGCGCACCGGCCAGGTCGTCGTCAACGGCGGCCAGTTCAACCCGCTGGCCCCCTTCGGCGGCTACAAGCAGTCGGGCGTGGGCCGCGAGATGGGCGAGTTCGGCCTGGAGGAGTACCTGGAGATCAAGTCGATGCAGCTGTAGACCCCGGCCCGCCGCGGCCTACGCGCGCAGCATGATCCTGCGGGCCTCGTCCTTCGGCAGGCGGTCGACGTACAGCCTGCCGTCGAGGTGCTCGGTCTCGTGCTGGAAGCAGCGCGCCAGCGACCCGCGGGCCTTGATGCGCACGGGCCGCTGCAGCCGGTCGACGCCCTCGACGGTGACGCCCGCGGCCCGCGCGACGGGGGCGTAGATCGGCGTGCGGGTGCGGCGGTCGGGCACCGACAGGCAGCCCTCCTCGTCGGAGACCTCCTCGGCGTCGTCGACGGTCAGCACGGGGTTGGCGACATGGCCCTTGCGCCCGGCGATGTCGTAGACGAACAGCCGCCGCGACACGCCGATCTGCGGACCGGCCAGGCCCACGCCGTTGACCGCGTACATCGCCTGGAACATCTCCTCGATCAGGCGGCGCAGCTCGCGGTCGAAGTCGGTGACGGGCTCGGCGGGCGTGCGCAGCACCGGATCGCCGATGACGCGGATCTCACGCATGCGTCTCCACTTTCGTAAGGACTGGGGAACGGTAGGGGTCCTTACTCTAGCCAGCGAGTGGGATCGGCGGGGCTGTGGAAGACTGGACGGGTGCGTGTCTACATCGGTGCCGACCATGCCGGCTATGAGCTCAAGAACCACCTCGTGTCCTGGCTCAAGGACCACGGCCACGAGGTGACCGACTGCGGTCCCTTCGTCTACGACGCCGAGGACGACTATCCGGCGTTCGTCCTGCGCGCCGCCGAGGGCGTCGGCGGCGACCCCGGCAGCCTGGGGGTGGTGATCGGCGGCTCGGGCAACGGCGAGCAGATCGCGGCCAACAAGGTGCGCGGCATCCGCGCGGCCCTGGCCTGGAGCGAGGAGACCGCCTCGCTGGCCCGCGAGCACAACAACGCGAACGTCGTCAGCATCGGCGCGCGCATGCACACGACCGAGGAGGCGACCAGGTTCGTCGAGGTCTTCCTGACCACCTCCTTCTCCGGCAGCGAGCGCCACAGCAGGCGCATCGCGCAGCTGACCACCTACGAGACGATCGGCCAGCTGCCCTCGCTGCCCTAGGTCTTGCGCCTGGCCTCGCGCCGGGGCGTCTCGTCGCGCAGGGGCCGCCGGTCGGCGGCCTCCTGCTGCTCCTTCGACGGCCTGGACACGTCGCGGGCCCGCATGGCGATGGTCGCGGTGATCTGCAGACTTTGCAGGGCCATGCTCAAGAGCCTACGTCGTGTGTCTCAGAACACCAGCCCGGCCAGCGGCTTGGGGCTCCACGCCATGGCCGCGGCCAGCGCCCGCACCGCGCCCGGCGTGTGCTCGCGCAGCAGGCCCGCGCCGAGCTGCGCGCCGAGCAGGCCGTCGCCCAGGTACGCCGAGCCGAGCGCGGACACCGGCACCGTCAGGTGCGGCTCGTCGTCCACCGGCTTGCACTCCGCGCCGGTGGTGTCGGCGGTGAGCCGCCGGCGGCCGGCGTTCCACGGGCACACGTCGTCCTCGATCTCGATCACCAGGTCCACGGGGGCCGCGTAGGCGCGGGCGGTCAGGGCCCGGTCGACGTCCACCAGGCGTACCCACAGCTCGTCGGACCAGGTCGCGCGCAGCTGGCGGGAGTCGGCGAGCAGCGCGATCAGGGCGTCGTCCACCGGCCGGGCTTCCGCCTCCAGCCTGGTGATCAGGTCACGGTCCAGCATGTCGCGCCACAGCAGGGCGTAGGCCGCCGGATCGGTCGCCTCCAGCTCGAACACCCGCAGCTCGCCGCTGGGCACGCCGTTGGCGTCCCACGCCGACTTGGTGCGGAACAGCGCGTAACCGCGCACCTCCTGGTCGTCCTCGGCGAGCACCGCGCGCAGCGAGCCCCAGCCGCCCCTGTCGTGCTCCTCGTCGGCCAGGAAGGCGTCCCAGACGTGCCGGGTGCGCTCGTACCGGCCCGGACGCCGGGTCACGACGGCGGCGAACACCTTCTCGAAATCGGCCCTGGCCTCGGTGGGGGAGACCACCCTGAGCCGGAGCGCCGGGTCGGTGGGGGCGTCCCGCACGAACGCCGAGCGGTGCTTGTCAATCTTGTACGACAGTTCGCTGGCCGCTCGTCCGTACCCGAACCTGCCGTAGATCAGTGACTCGGAGGCGTAGAGGGCGGCCACCGACTCGCCGCGGTCGCGGATGTCGGACAGCTGCCGGCGCATCAGCGCGGACAGCACGCCGCGGCGGCGGTGCGAGGGAAGCACGCTGACCGCGGTCACCCCGCCCACGGGGATCTGGCGTCCGCCGGGGACGGTCATCGTGAGGCTGAAGACGGACGTGACGCCCGCCATGGTGGTGCCGTCGAAGGCGACCAGGGTGCGGTCGAACTCCGTTGCCGCCTTGTACCGCTCGTCCTGGGTGGGATGCGGCGTCCAGCCGAACCCCTCTGCGAGCACGCCGGCGAAGCCCGGCCACTCGGATTCGTCAATGGGACGGATCGGATAGGTCATCCGTCCACGGTAGGAGCGGGCAAAGGGGGACGGCCACCCAATATCCGTGCTTAATGATCAAGGCCTTGGTCAAGTGGGCTGCCCAAACAGGGGTCAGACCGATACAGTCACACGCATCATGAGTTCCCGTCCGGCGCCGTTGATTCCGCCACGGGTCCGTGCGGTCCTGGTGCGGGTGCCGTTCCTGGTGTCCGCCGTCCGGTTCGTCCGGAGAGGGCCGCTGGCCCGTGACCGCAACCTGCTCATCACCTTGACCGTGCTCTCGCTCGTCATCGGGCTGCTGGCGGCGAAGGTGTCCACCGAGTGGTTCTCGCCGTCGCTGCTCATCCTGGTCACCCTGATCGGCGGGCTGCAGCTGCGGCTGCGCAGCCTGGTCAAGCTGCTGGTGGCGGTGGGCGTCGCGCTGACCTACGTCGCGGCCACGCTCGGGGTGGCGCGGGTGGGGCTGGGGCTCACGGTGACGATCGTGTTCACCACCGTGCTCGCCGTGCTCATGGCCCGTACCCGGGGCAAGCTCGGCGTGCAGGGGCTGCGCGGCGACGCGATGCTGCTGGAGCTGCGCGACCGGCTCAGGAGCCAGGGCGAGCTGCCCCCGCTGCCGAAGGACTGGGGCGGCAAGGTGGTGCTCAAACAGGCCGGGGGCTCGTCGTTCGGCGGCGACTTCCTGGTCTCCATGCGCGACGGCGACTCCGTGGAGATCGCCCTGGTCGACGTCTCCGGCAAGGGCGTCGACGCCGGCACCCGCGCGCTGCTGCTGTCGGGCACGTTCGGCGGGCTGCTCGGCTCGGTCGACGACTTCCTGCCCGCGTGCAACGCCTACCTCCACCGCCAGCGCGGCGACGAGGGCTTCGTGACGGCCGTGCACGTACGCCTCGACCTCGCCACCGGCGACTACACGATCACCTCGGCCGGCCATCCGCCGGTCGTGAAGCTCGACTCGGGCACCGGCAACTGGCAGGTCGCCTCGGCCAAGGGCGTGGTGCTCGGCGTGGTGCCCGACCTCCACTGCGAGCCCGACAGCGGCACCCTGCGCAAGGGCGACGCGCTGCTGCTCTACACCGACGGCCTGATCGAGCAGCCGGGGCGTGACATCGACGCCGGCCTCGACCGGCTGCTCGGCGAGGCGGAGCGGCTGCTGCCCTCCGGTTTCCGGGACGGCGCGAGGGCGCTGGTCAACGCGATGTCCTCGGGCCACAACGACGACTGCGCGCTGGTGTTGATCTGGCGTCCGTAGTGACGTTTCACACGGGTCAGGTCGTGATGGCGGTCACTGGCAACGGGTTCGGCGGGCTGAGATCATTCGACTGTTCGGGTCCCGGCGGAGCGGCGCGGCTCCACCGGGCCCGTCATCTCGTCCGGTCCCGCACAACGAGCCGCTACAACGAGCCGCTACAACCAGCCGCTGTCGCTGGCGATGCGCACGGCGTCCAGCCGGTTGCGGGCGCCCGTCTTGCACATGATCCGCGACAGATGGTTGCGCACGGTGCCGACCGACAGGAACAACTGGTCGGCGATCTCGGTCGATCTCGCCCCGCCCGCCGCGATGCGCAGCACGTCGAGCTCCCGCCGGGTGAGCGGGTTGGCGGCCGACTGCAGGGCCGCCACCGCCAGCTCCGCCTCCACCGCCCGCCCGCCCGCGGCGACCTGGCGCACCCCCTCGGCCAGCCGCTCGGGCGCCACCCGCAGGCTCATGAACCCCAGAACGCTGCCGTTGAACGCCCTGCGCACCTGGCCGGGGCTCGGCCGGGCGGAGAGGATCAGCACCGAGCAGCGGGGGACCTGCTCGGTCAGCTGCGTGGCGACCGGCAGGCCCGGCAGGTCGAGATCGACGATCGCGACGTCGGGCGCGCTCGACCGCGCGGCCGGCAGCACACCGTCGGGGCTGCCCGTCTCGGCGACCACCCGCAGGTCGGGCTCGGCTTCGAGCGTGGCCTGCAGACCGCGTCGCACCAAGGGCAGGTGTTCGGCGATGAGTATGCGGATCAAGACGTCCCCCTCCATCGTCTCCCAGGGTGATCGGCTGATCGCTTACTGTCAATGCGGTCCGTTGGTTCACCAAAGTGCGGGCAAGCCCGAGGGATGTGCTGAGTTCGACTAGTCTGGGAACGTCGAGACCGTCTGTCTGCCTGGAGCGCGCGTAGATGAACTGGCTCTTTGTCGCCGGGATCCTTCTGTTCCTGGTGGGGTTGATGGTCTCCGTCGGCCTGCACGAGGTGGGCCATCTCGTGCCGGCCAAGATCTTCGGCGTCCGGGTCACCCAGTACATGGTCGGCTTCGGCTCGACGGCCTGGTCCATCCGCAGGGGCGAGACCGAGTACGGCATCAAGTGGCTGCCGCTCGGCGGCTACATCCGCATGATCGGCATGCTGCCGCCGCGTCCCGGTGACGCCCCCGGCAGGCTGCGCAGCGCGTCGACCGGGCCGTGGCAGGGCCTGATCGAGACCGCCCGCGAGGCCGCCATGGAGGAGGTGCGGCCCGGCGACGAGGACCGCGTCTTCTACCGCAAGAAGTGGTGGCAGAAGATCATCATCATGTCGGGCGGCCCGGCGATGAACTTCGTGCTCGCCTTCATCTTCTTCAGCATCCTGCTGGTCGGCATCGGCCTGCCCAAGACCGCCCCGATCGTGTCGCCCGACACCAACACGTGCGTGATCCCCACCACCGAGGTGCGCAAGACGTGCGCGCCCACCGACGAGCGCACCCCGGCCGCCAAGGCGGGCGTCAAGGTCGGTGACCACATCGTCTCCCTCGACGGCCAGAAGATCGCGACCTGGCAGGACGCCACCCGCCTGATCCGCGGCCACGGCGCCGGCCCCGTCAAGCTGGGCATCGTCCGCGATGGCAGGCCGATGACGCTCGACGTCACCCTCATCGCCCGCGACATGGCGAACCCCACCGACGAGACCAAGATCGACAAGGGCGTCGGGTTCCTCGGCGTCGTGCCCTCCCAGGTCTTCGAGCAGCAGAGCATCGGGCAGGTGCCGGGCTACATGAGCGACCTGACCGGCCGCGTCGTGGGCTCGATGGTCAACCTGCCGGCGAAGATGGTCGGCGTCTGGAACGCCGCCTTCTCCGGCGACAAGCGCGACCCCGAGGGCCCGGTCGGCGTGGTGGGCGCGGGCCGGCTCGGCGGCGAGATCCTGGCCTCCGACATGTCCAACAAGAGCAAGCTGTTCACCTTCGTCAGCCTGCTGGCCGGGTTCAACCTGGCGATCGGCCTGTTCAACCTGATCCCGCTGCTGCCCCTCGACGGCGGCCACATCGCGGGCGGCCTGTGGGAGGGGATCAAGCGCGGCTACGCCAAGATCCTGCGCCGCCCCGAGCCCCGCTACGTCGACATCGCCAAGGTGCTGCCGCTCACGTACGCGATGGCGTTCGTGCTGATCATCATGGCCGGTCTGCTGGTCTACGCCGACCTGGTCAACCCCCTCACGCTCGGCTGACCCGGCCGGCGCGGCACGGGCGGGCGTTACCGCGCCTGGCGCACCCCGCGACGCCAGACCTCGGCGATGTCGCCGACGGCGGTGACGTCCCGGGTGGCGTCGCCCTCGACCAGCACCAGGTCCGCGCGCAGACCGGGGGCGATCCGGCCGCGGTCGGCCAGCCCGAAGTGCCGGGCGGGCACGCTGGTCGCGGCGGCCAGCGCCTCCTCGGCGCCGAGCCCGGCCTCGGTGAGCAACCGCAGCTCGCGGTGCAGCCCGGCGCCGTGGGCGGGCACGAACGGCGTGGCGTCCGTCCCGGCGAGCAGCGGCACGCCCGCGCGGCGCAGGGCCCGCAGCGCGCCGACGGCGTTGGCGGAGCTGCCCGGACGGGCGCAGTCGGCGGTCTCGACGTGCTGAGCCGTGATCGCCTCGAAGTAGGCCAGCGTGGTCACCACGAAGACCCCCTGGTCGCGCACCCGCCCGGCCAGGCGCGGCGAGGCCGGGTCGTCCGGCGTCAGGTCGGTCCACACGTGAGCCAGGCCGTCGACGCCGGCGTCGAGCGCGATCCCCACCTCGGCGGCGGTGATCGCGTGCGCGATGACCAGCAGGCCCGCCTCGTGCGCCGCCGCGGCCAGGGCGGCGGCGACCTCCGCCGTCATGACGGGGAGGTCGGCCCCGTGCACGGCGCCGTCGTCAATGACGATCTTGAGGTAGTCGGCCCCCTCGGCCAGCCTGGCCTGGACGAACGCCGGCGCCTGCGCCGGGTCGGAGACGAAGTCGAGCGCCGTGACGTCGAGCCCGTCCAGGACGGTGCCCGCCAGGGCCGCCAGCAACTGGGTCGGGTGCCCGCCAGGAGCGGTGGCCAGCGTGCCGGCGCTGCGCAGGTCGGCCACGTCGTCGTTCTCGGCGGCCAGCCGCCGCTGCCCGGCGAGGATCTGCGGCAGGCAGAACATGTCGAGCTCGGTGGTGACCCCGTACCGCAGGGCCTGGGCCAGGCTGCCGTCGAACACGTGGGTGTGCGCATCGATCAGGCCGGGCAGCAGCGTCCTGCCCGTGCCGTCCACCTCGGCGTCGGCCGGGCGGCCGGCCCCGCTGCCGACCGCGGCGATCAGGCCGTCCTCGATCACCACGTCGGCCGTCGCGATGGTGTGCTCGCCGTCGAACACCCTGACGTCGCGGATCACTGTACGCATTCCAAGCTCTCCCTTGTGAGTCGTGACGCCACCACAGAGGGGCAACCGGCCGGGAACTGTGACATGAGTGGCATAGATCACGCTTGATGCCTTCATGTCACAATCGCCACGCGTCAGGACTCTTCGGTTGCGACAGACGAGGAGGCGCGCCATGACACCGACCCCGCGGCACCCCGCCGACGCCGCCACCGAGCAGTTTCTCGGCTACCGGGAACTGCTGTTCTCGGTGGTCTACAACATGCTCGGCAGCGTCGCCGACACAGAGGACGTGCTTCAGGAGGTATGGCTGGCCTGGTCCGCCCGGCACCGCAGGCCGGACGCCGGACCGGTGGAGAACGTCCGGGCCTACCTGGTGCGGATCGCGGTGAACCAGGCGCTCGCCCGGCGGGCGGACCTGAGCCGCCGGCAGGAGACCTACGTCGGCCCCTGGCTGCCGGAACCGCTGGTCACGGCCCCCGACAACGCCGGAGGCGCCGCCGAGGGCGGGGAGTCGTTGTCGATGGCGGTTCTGGTCGTGCTGGAGACCCTGTCACCGCTGGAACGAGCGGTCTTCGTGCTGCACGAGGTGTTCGGTTTCAGCCACCCGGAGACGGCCGGCATCCTCGGGCGCACGCCCGCGGCGGTCCGGCAGCTCGCGGCCCGCGCGCGCCGCCACGTCCACGCGCGCCGTCCTCGTCACCGGACCCAGCCCGACGTCCACGCCGAGGTGACCGAGCGGTTCGCCGCGGCCGCCCTCGGCGGTGACCTGCGGGCCCTGCTGGAGGTGCTGGCGCCGGAGGTGACCCTGTGGACCGACGGCGGCGGCAAGGGACCGGCCACCAGCCTGCACCCGGTCCACGGCCGGGACCAGGTCGCGGCGGTGTTCATGTCCGTCGCCGCGACGCTGACCCCGGGCGCGGTGGACCTGCGCTACCGGCGGGTGGCCGGCGACCCGTGCGCGCTCGTCTTCTCCGGTGACGGGCCGCTGGCCGTGGTCGTCGTCGATCTCACGCCCGAGGGCGACCGGATCGCCGCCGTCTACTCCGTCACCAACCCCGACAAGCTCACCGGCATCCGCTGAGCCGCCGGTCCGCGGCTAGTTCATCGAGATGTGCACGTGGTCGTAGTGGTTCTCGGTGATGCTGCCGCGGTCGGACATCGCGCGCCAGCCCGAGCCCTGGTTGATGCGCTGCTTCCAGATCACGTACTTGACGCCCAGCTTGGCCTTGTTCTTCAGCGCCCAGTCGGCCAGCCGGTCGCCGAGGGCGTTGTTGACGGCGCTCGGCATGGTGCCGCCCGTGCTCATCATGAAGTCGCAGGCCCGGCCGAGCGGGTGCTCGCCGCTGGAGCCGGACCGGAAGCAGCCCACCTCGTACGGCAGCGAGAAGTTCTTCTGCACCTGCGCGCGCATCAGCCGGGTGCGCGGCGTGATGTTGTCCGAGCCGGCCGGCAGCTCGGGCGCCCAGCTCCCGTCGGACTTCTTGCCCGGCCCGAACGGCACCAGGTCCTGGAGCTTCTTCTTGATGTCGTCGATGACGTCCTGGGCGTCGTCGCGCTGCTCGGCCACCTCCGCCGTGCCCGCCTTCAGCTCCGTCGCGAGCGCGGCGGCGGCCGTGGCGGCCTTCTTCTGGTCGTCGCGGGCCTTGGCCACGCTGTCCACGACCGCCTGCTGCTCGGCGGTGAGCTGTTCGAGCACGGCCGCGCCGCCGCCGTCCGGGGTCATCATGAACGCCGGCAGGGAGGTGTCGCCGTTCTGGTAGCGCAGCCGGGCGATCTCGGCGACCCGCTGCTCGGCCGTGGCCAGCGCCTGCTCGGCGGCGGCGAGCCGCTGCTGGGCCGCGGTGGCGGCCTGCTGGGCCTTGGCCAGCTCGACCCGCTTGAGGTTGTACGCCTCGATGAGCTTGTCGACCTTGCGGTTGAGCTCCTTGAGCTGGGCCCGCAGCTGCGCCTCGGACGGCTTGGGCGCGGCCGCCACGGCGGCTGCCCCGGAGACCGAGGCCGCGGCCGGATGGACGAGCAGGGCGGTGGCGGTGATGAGACCGACGGCAAGACTCGCGGGGGACGAAGCCGCCACGTGGTTGTTCCTCTCCCTCTGCCGGCCGGGTTAGCTGACGGGTTCGGGCACGGGAGCAGTCCCTACCACTTGCGCGGATTCACCCCGGATGCGATGGGTCCCCGGCTCCCGGGCAACACGCCCGGGATTAGGCGTACAACGACCGTTATGGCCGATGTCTAACGGGATATTAGTGGTAGATCACGAGTCATGCGACTTTAATGAGAAACCAATTAGTGATCAATTCGTGATCGCAACATGCGTGCCGCCTCCTCCGGCAGCACGTCGTTGACGAAGGCCCCCATGGCCGACTCCGAGCCCGCCAGGTACTTCAGCTTCCCGGGCGCCCGCCTGATGCTGAACAGCTCCAGGTGCAGGTAGGCCAGCTCACGGCCGTACCGCACCGGCGCCTGGTGCCAGGCCGAGATGTACGGCATCGCGACCCCGAACAGCGCGTCGAGCGCCCGCAGCACCGAGGTGTACAGCGGCGCGAACGCGGCCCGCTCCTCCTCCGACAGCGCCGCCAGGTCGGGCACCTGCCGGTGCGGATACACGTGCACCTCGAACGGCCAGCGCGCGGCGGCCGGCACGAACGCCGTCCAGAGCTCGTTGGCGGCCACCACCCGCGTGCCGGCGGCCTGCTCGGCGGCCAGCACGTCGGCGAACAGGTTGCCACCCGTGTGCCGAGAGGCGGCCCCCAGCTGGAGCTTGGTGCGCGGGGTCACGTAGGGATAGGCGTAGATCTGCCCGTGCGGGTGGGGGAGCGTGATGCCGATCTCCTCGCCCCGGTTCTCGAAGCAGAACACCTGCTCGACGCCCTCGATGCCGGACAGCTCGGCCGTGCGGTCGGCCCACGCCTCCATGACCAGCCTGACCTGGGCGTTGGAGAGCCTGGAGAAGGAGGAGGAGTGGTCGGAGGTGAAGCACACCACCTCACACCGCCCGACACCCGGCCGCACCTCACTCAGGCCGCCGACATCCCCGTAAGTCCCAAAATTTCCGGAGAAAGAGGGGAAGCGGTTCTCGAACACCACCACGTCATAGTCATGGGCCGGGATCTCCGACGCCCGCGTGGCGGACGACGGGCACAACGGGCACTCGTCGGCCGGCGGCAGGAACGTCCGCGTCTGCCGGTGGCCGGCGATCGCGATCCACTCCTCGGTCAGCGGGTCGTAGCGCAGCTCGGAGGCCACCGGCCGCGGATCGAGCGGCCGCCGGTCGATCGCGCTCCGGTCGGCGTCGTCGCGCCGGTCGAAGTAGATCAGCTCTCGGCCGTCTGCCAGGTGGGTGATGGTGCGCTTCAAGGCGTGCCCTCCGCGATGATCAGTTCTCCGGCCCGTTCGGCCAGCTCGGTGCGTGCTTCCTCGGGCAGCCCCGCGTCGCTGATGACCACGTCGGCCTCGGTCAGCTCGGCGATCGTGCTGATGCCGACCGTGTTCCACTTGGTGTGGTCGGCGGGGACCACCAGGCGGTGCGCCGCGGCCACCAGCTCCCTGTCGGTCTCGGACTCCAGCAGGTTGGGCGTGGTGAACCCGGCGCGCAGGCTCATGCCGTGCACCCCGAGGAAGAGCGTGTCCACGTGCAGGCGGCGGATGGCCGCCACCGCCACGGGGCCGACGAGCGCGTCGGAGGGCGTGCGCACGCCGCCGGTCAGCACGACCGTGCGGTCGGCGCGCGGGTTGCGGTGGAAGACGTCGGCGACGGGGATCGAGTTGGTGATCACGGTCAGCTCGGGCACCGCGACGAGGTGGTGGGCCAGCGCCCATGTGGTGGTGCCGGCGGAGAGGGCCACGGCGGTTCCCGGCCGGACGAGGGTGGCCGCGTGCCGCGCGATGGCCTCCTTCTCCTGCTGCTGGCGGGCGGACTTGGCGGTGAAGCCGGGCTCCTCGGTCGAGCCGGGGCCGAGGGCCGTCGCGCCGCCGTGGACCTTCTCCAGCAGCCCGCGCTCGGCCAGCACCTCAAGGTCGCGGCGTATCGTCATGTCGGAGACGCCGAGCTCGCGCACGAGGTCGGCCACCCGGACGCCGCCGCTGCTGCGTACGCGTTCGAGGATCGTCTGCTGACGCTGCTGTGCGAGCACGCCCACCCCTTCCAACAGATTCCACCAAATTATGACACGAGATTGTTGAGGAATGTTAGGTCACGGCGTATCGCTTGTGCGGCCCGCGGGCAGGGGAGACCTTGAAGGTCACGATCCCGACCGCTGGAGGTGAGCCCATGGCGAAGCGTGCACGCAAGGGCAGGGGGCGCAAGAAGAAGAAGGCGAACCACAGGAAGCGCCCGAACGCGAACTGAACACGGGTGGCCGCGGATCTCGCGGCCACCCGTGTCATCTCAGCCGGGCAGCTCGGTGAGCGCCTGGTCGAGGCGCTCCTGCGGAAGCGAGTAGTCCTCCAGTTCGCCGGCCAGATGGCGGTCGTAGGCGGCCAGGTCGAAGTGGCCGTGCCCGCACAGCGCGGTGAGGATCACCTTCTCCTCGCCGCTCTCCTTGCAGCGCAGCGCCTCGGCGATGGTCTCGGCCAGCGCGTGCGTGGGCTCGGGGGCCGGGACGATGCCCTCGGTCCGCGCGAAGCGCACACCCGCCTCGAAGCACTCGCTCTGGGTACGGGTCACCGCCTCGAACAGCCCCAGCTCGTACATGTGGGACAGCAGCGGCGCCATGCCGTGATAGCGCAGCCCGCCGGCGTGGATCGGGTCGGGGACGAAGGAGTGCCCGAGGGTGTGCATCTTCAGCAGCGGCGTCAGCCCGGCGGTGTCGCCGAAGTCGTAGGCGTACACGCCGCGGGTGAACGACGGGCAGGCGGCCGGCTCGACCGCCCTGAATCGGGTGCCGATCCGTCCGGCCAGCTTCTCCCGCAGGAAGGGGAAGGCCAGGCCGGCGAAGTTGGAGCCGCCGCCGGTGCAGCCGATGACCAGGTCCGGCAGCTCGGGCAGCTGGGCCAGGGCCTCCTCGCCGATCACCGTCTGATGCATGAGGACGTGGTTGAGCACCGAGCCGAGCGCGTACCGGGCCTCGGGGTTCGCGGCGGCCACCTCGACCGCCTCGCTGATCGCCAGCCCCAGGCTGCCGGGGGAGGCGGGGTCGTCCGCCAGGGCCTTGCTGCCCGCGCCGGTGAGGGGGGAGGGGCTGGGGTGGACGGTGGCGCCGTACACGCGCATGAGCGAGCGCCGGTACGGCTTCTGGTCGTAGGACGCCCGAACCATCCAGATCCGGCATTCGACGTCGAACTGGGCGCAGGCGAACGCCAGAGCCGACCCCCACTGTCCCGCGCCGGTCTCCGTGGTCAGCAGCCGCACGCCCTCCTTGGCGTTGTAGTACGCCTGCGGCACGGCGGTGTTCGCCTTGTGCGACCCGGCCGGTGAGACGCCCTCGTACTTGTAGTAGATGCGGGCCGGCGTGTCGAGGGCCTTCTCCAGCCGGTGCGCCCTGATCAGCGGTGTGGGTCGCCACAGCCGGTAGACGTCGATGACCTCCTTGGGGATGGGCACGTAGCGGTCGCCGCTGACCTCCTGCGCGATGAGCTCCATGGGGAACAGCGGCGCGAGGTCGTCCGGCCCGACGGGACGGCGGGTGCCGGGATGCAGCGGCGGCGGAGGCGGCACGGGAAGATCGGGAACGATGTTGTACCAGTTGCCAGGGATCACCGTTTCAGTTTGAGCCGCCACTGTGGGCCGTCAAGGGTCTGGACACGGACACGTTCCTTCTTTACCTTGGTTGAATCAGTTCACAGGAGGAGCATATGAAAATCGATGCGGTCGTGTGCGACATCGGCGGGGTGCTGGAGCTGACGCCGTCCCTGGGCGTGACGGCCAGGTGGGAGGAGAAGCTCGGCCTGCCCGCCGGGCACATCGACGCCCGGCTGGAGCCGACCTGGCTGGCCGGGGCGGTCGGCGAGATGACGGAGGAGCAGGCCGGCGCCGAGGTGACCAAGGTGCTCGGCGCGCACGCCGGGGCGTTCATGGACGACGTCTGGACGGAGTACCTCGGCACGCCCAACACCGAGCTCATGGCGTACCTGGGCGCCCTGCGTCCGCGCTACCGCACAGGCCTGGTGAGCAACAGCTTCGTCGGCGCCAGGGAACGCGAGCAGGCCGCGTACGGCTACGCCGGCCTGGTGGACCACATCGTCTACTCGCACGAGGCGGGAGTGCGCAAACCGGATCCGCGCATCTACCTGACGGCCTGCGACGCCCTCGGCGCCGACCCCGCCGCCACGGTGTTCCTCGACGACCACGAGCCGTACGTCGAGGGCGCCCGCGCGGCCGGCCTGCACGCCGTGCGCTTCACCTCCAACGCCCAGGCGATCGCCGAGCTGGACGCGCTGCTCGGGCTCAGCCGTCCGTCAGCACCGCCGGCCGGTCCGGATGGTCGGCCCTGACCACCACGTCGGCGGCCCGCTGCGGGCGCGCCTCGCGTTCGTACCGCTCGTAGGCCGTCAGCCGCCACCGCTCGTCCTGCGGCGTGCGCCGCGCCAGCGCCCCCGCCGACAGCCACACGTGCACGCTCACTTCGAACGGCAGCCCCCGTCCCAGCAGCAGCGTGCCGTCCACGAGCACCACCCCGCCAGGCGCCAGCTCCCGGTACGGCAGCCGGTACGCGCGATCGATCCCGCTGTCCCACAACGCCGGCAGCACCCGCCCCGAGCCGCCCGGCTCCAGGGGTTCGAGCACCTCGCGCAGCAGGCCCTTGACGTCGAGCCAGTCCTCGTAGAAGACGTCGGGATCGGTCCGGCCGTGCTCCAGCCGGAGCGAGGCCGGCCGCAGGAAGTCACCCGCCGACACCCGCAGCACGGGCCTGCCGCGCAACCGCAGCGGCGCGACCAGCTTGTCGGCCAGCGCGCCGGGCCCCGCCGCGGGCGCCCCGTCGACCGCCACCCGCACCCAGGCGTCCTTGGGCCGCGCGGCGACGAGCTCGGCCAGCTCCTCGACGAGCGCCTCCCGGGAGATCGGACGTGCACGCATCGACGCCAGCCTACGCCCCCGAAGATCACAAAAGGCCAGGCCCCCGCCGCCCCCGCGCGGGTGCGGCGACGCAGCCGCAAGCTCCCCGGTTGTGCCCGTGCCAGGATGGCCGCATGGACCACTGTGGGCCTGTGCCGGACGAAGGCATCTCACTCCTCGTCGGTCGTGAAGTGTCAGCAGTCTGTTTCGTGCGGGATCACGTTGAGCTGCATTTCGACGATGTGATCCTCCGGGCCCTCGCCGATCCGTTCGGTTTGTACGGATGCCGGGGCTGGCGTTTCCCGCACGGCGACGCACCTGTGGTCATGCGCCACTACATCGGTCACGTGATCGACGGCTACGAGATGATGCCGGCCAAGCTCCTGGCGGTTGATTCCGGCGAGCATCGGTTCGCGATCCCGCTGGGCGAAGATGCCCGTGTCGGTCAGGAGGCCGCACATCTCGTCGTCCCCGAGAACGCGGCCCGCGACGGGCGGCACGGCATGTGGATCTGGTGAGGGCACCGCCCTGAGTCTCGTCATCGCAGAAGGACAAGATCGGATAACAGTGCGGCCCAGGCTCGGGATCATCTCCCGGACCTGGGCCTTCGTGCTTGGAGCGGACGACGGGAATCGAACCCGCGTAGCTAGTTTGGAAGACTAGGGCTCTACCATTGAGCTACGTCCGCGCGAACCGGTCGAACTCTGGTCTAGACTTCATCCGGTCGTCAGGGCGTAAGCGTACCGGAGTCACGGACCGCATGCGCACCCGGCGAGGCGGGGCGTGGCGCAGCTTGGCAGCGCGCTTGCTTTGGGAGCAAGAAGTCGCAGGTTCAAATCCTGTCGCCCCGACCAGGTCATCGGCCCCCTCCGACGCGGAGGGGGCTTCTTGGTTCGCGGACCCGGACGAAGCGCCCCTTAAGGTCGAGGCGTGACAGACAATCGTGTGCCCCCACCCCTCACCGGCGACGAACGGACCGTGCTCGGCAACTGGCTCGAATGGCATCGCGGCACGCTGGCCGTCAAATGCGCCGGTCTGACCGACGAGCAGCTCAGGCTCCGCTCCGCCGAGCCGTCCGCCATGTCGCTGCTCGGCCTGGTCCGGCACCTGGCGCACGTGGAGCGCGTCTGGTTCCGCCGTGTGCTGAACGGCGAGGACATCCCCCGCCTGTGGAACAAGGACGTCGACAACGACGCCGACTTCAACGACGTGGACGACGCCTCGGTGGAGGAGGCGTTCGCCACCTGGCAGGACGAGATCGAGCGCGCCCGTGCCATCTCGGCCGCCAAGCCCCTCGACGCCGTGGGCGACCGGAACGGCCAGGACTGCACCCACCGCTGGATCCTCGTCCACATGATCGAGGAGTACGCGCGCCACAACGGCCACGCCGACCTGCTGCGTGAGCGCATCGACGGCGCCACCGGCGAGTAGCGGCCAGGCCGGGGGCTCAGCCCTCTTCGGAGCCCTCTTCGGCGCGGAACAACGCCCACACGGCCTTGCCGCCGCGGTCGAGCGGGTCCCAGCCCCAGCACTGGCTGTAGGTCTCGACGATGTAGAGGCCGCGCCCGTTCTCGGAGATGAAGTCCGGCTCCTTGCGGCGCGGCACCTCGTCGCTCGGGTCCGCCACCGCCAGCAGCACGTGCGGCGACACGCGCATCAGCAAGAGCTCGATCTCCCGCCGGCCGGCCGCGTACATCGCGTACCTCACGGCGTTCGTCACCAGCTCGGACACCACGAGCGCGGCGTCGTCGCTCAGCTCGTGCAGGCCCCATCCCCGCAGCGTGGAGCGGGTCACGTCCCTGGCGGTCTTCACCGAGTCGGCCTGGAAGGGCAGCGGGCACGCGGTCGTGTTCGGCTTCCCGCCCTTGAGCAGGTGGTCGAACCCCACCTCACGGGTGATCTGCAGGCAATCGGCAGTGGCCAGAGGATCCTCCACCATGCCGCCGATACCTCCCCGTAGCCCTCGGTTTAGTGCATGTTTGGCCCACAATGCACTAAGCCATCATGGGTCACGAACGCGGCGGCTGCAAGACCCAAATGCACGTGCAGCTGCAATGTGCAACAGCATGCGCCTTTTGGGGCAAATCTCTCCTAATCGGACACGAGGTTGAGACCTTGTCATACCCGGCAATGTGGTGTCACTGTGTGTGCGGACCTTGATAGGAGGCAAAGTGACGCAGAACCAGCCGGGTTCCGGGCCGACGGCGCTGCGCATCCTCCTGGGCTCCCAGCTGCGAAAGCTCAGGGAGGCGAAGAACGTCACCCGCGAGGAGGCGGGGCACCTCATCAGGGGCTCCGAATCCAAGATCAGCCGCATGGAGCTGGGCCGGGTGGGGTTCAAGGAACGTGACGTCTCCGACCTGCTCACCCTGTACGGCGTCGTGGACCCGCAGGCGCGAGCCGCCGTCCTCGACCTGGTGGCCACCGCGAACGAACCCGGCTGGTGGCACCGGTTCAACGACGTCCTGCCCACGTGGTTCCAGGCGTACGTCGGCCTTGAGGAGGCCGCCGCCCGGATCAGGACCTACGAGGTCCAGTTCGTGCCGGGACTGCTGCAGACCAAGGAGTACGCCCGGGCGGTCGTCACTGCCGGAGCGGCGGGCATCGCGGCGGAGGAGATCGCCAGGAGGGTCGACCTCAGGCTCGAACGCCAGCGCATCTTCGACCGGCCGGACGGTCCCGTCTTCTGGGCCGTGATCGACGAGGCGGCGCTGCGCCGGCCCATCGGCGGCGTCGAGGTCATGCGCGCCCAGCTCGAACACCTCATCGACCTCATGCGGCAGCCCAGCATCACCATCCAGATCATGCCGTTCAGCTTCGGCGGCCACAGCGCCGAGGGCGGCGCCTTCAGCATCCTGCGCTTCCCTGACCGCGACCTGCCCGACGTCGTCTACGTCGAGCAACTGGCCAGCGCCCTGTACCTGGACAAGCGTGAGGACGTGGACCGATACACGGAGGTCATGGAGCGGCTGTGCGCCGTGAGCACCACTCCTGATGAGACGATCGATCTGCTGCGGACGATCGCCGAGGAGTTCTGACGGCGACGGCGTCGTTGTTCGGTACGCATCTGCCCTAGACTGGCCATCGGCGTTGGATCCCGCCGTGGCGGAGCATGCCCAACGCCGCTCATGTGGGCGCGGCGCGTGAGCCGTACCGAATGGACGCGCCCGCGATCACTCGTAGCTTGATCAAGGAGACCATTCCGTGAAGACCGCTGTCGAGGAGCTCAGCCCGACCCGGGTCAAGCTCACCGTCGAGGTGCCGTTCGAAGAGCTGCGCCCGAGCATGGATGCGGCGTACAAGAAGGTCGCGCAGCAGGTGCGCGTCCCCGGGTTCCGGCCTGGCAAGGTTCCGGCCCGCATCATCGAGCAGCGCTTCGGCCGGGCGGTAGTGCTGGAGGAGACCCTCAACGACGCGGTGCCCAAGCTCTACGGCCAGGCCGTCGACGAGGTCGACGTGTTCCCGGTGAGCCAGCCCGACATCGAGGTCACGAAGATCGACGACGGTGAGCAGATCGAGTTCACCGCCGAGGTCGACATCCGGCCCAACTTCGAGGTGCCCGACTACCAGGGCGCCGAGATCACCGTCGACTCCGCCGAGGTCTCCGACGAAGACGTCGACGCCCAGCTCGACTCGCTGCGCCAGCGCTTCGCG
>NZ_JBSGCE010000030.1:0-136792 GCF_053601695.1 Nonomuraea sp. NPDC004702 | reverse complement strand
ACATCTACCCCTCGTTCCCACAACTCTTACCCTCCACCACGCTCTTCCTATCTTCCTGCCTGCGATCAGCAAGGAAGCCCTTAAGAAAATAAGCTCCGAGGTGCGCCGATGGCGTATCCATCGGCGCACCGGTCATACCTTCACTCAACTCGCACGGGCCATCAACCCGATTGCGCGGGGGTGGATGCAATATTACGGAGCGTTCTACCACTCCGCGTTGAAGCCGCTCCTACGGCGTATCAACGCCTACCTGGTGCGCTGGATCCGCAGAAAGTACAAACGACTAGCCGGGTTCAAGAAAGCCAAGAAGTGCTTCCAGGGAATCACGCAGCGATACCCGAGGATGTTCGCTCACTGGCAGTGGTCCCGCAATTTCTGGTGATCAGGGTGGCAAGAGCCGTGTAATGGGAGACTATTACGCACGGTTCTGTGGGAGCCGGAGGGTGAGATTCCCTCCGGCTACCCGACCCCACGTAGCGGCTGTTCGGCCGCTCAGCGGTGAAGTCGCGCTGGATCAGATCCGCGACCGGCGCCGCGTCCGGCTCGCCGACGGTGGTGCGGATCTTCTTGCGCAGGTGCAGCCCGACGATGCCGTGCTCGCGCATCACCCGCTCCACCCGCTTGTGGTTGACCGCGATTCCGGCGGCGCGCAGTTCGGCTGTCATCCGGGGCGAGCCGTAGGTGCCGTCATGCTCGGCATGGATCCGCCGTACCTGCTCGGCCAGTTGCTCATCGGCCCGGCGGCGGGCCAGCCGCGCCGCGGCGCCCTTCAGCCACCGGTAGAAGCCCGAGCGCGACACCCGCGGCACCCGGCACAACCGCTTCACCCCGTAGGGCGTCTTGTGATCCTCAACGAACTGGAAGCGGTTCACCAGTTCGTCTCGCCCGCGAAAAGCTTGGCCGCCTTACGCAGGATGTCCCGCTCCTGCTCCAGCTCCCGGATCCGTGCCCTGAGCTGCTTGTTCTCCTCTTCCAGCACGTCGTCTGAGGGTAGGTGCCCGCCCGGCGTGCCCTTACCGGCCCCGCCGGCCGCGGCCTGCCCGCCTTCGCCACGGGCCTGCGCGGCACGTAACCAGACCCGCAGCGTCTCGCGGCTGATCCCCAGATCCCTCGCGATCGATGTGAGAGCCGGTCCGGCCTCGACAACACCAGCGCCACCGCGTCGGCCTTGAACTCGGGCGGGTAGTTCTTCATCACCATCAGTGACATCTCTTCCCCTGGACCTCAAGATCCAGTCTCCAAGGTGTCCGCATTCAAGGGGGAACGCCCCACCTGCGGCGTATTCTGCGCAAGGGCGGCGTGAGCTGGCAGACCACGACCACGTGGAAGGCGTCCAACGACCCGCATTTCATCGCCAAGATGCAGCGGGTGCTGGAGTTATACGACCACCCGCCCGCCGGCGGCAGGGTGATCCGCGTCGATGAGTTCGGGCCGTTGAACCTGATGCTGCGCAAGGGTAAACGGTGGCGGCCGGCCGGGAGCCCGGCTCGGCCGCGGGCCACCTACAACCGTTACTTCGGCGTCATGCACATGATCGCCGCGCTGGATCTGGCCACCGGCAAGCTGTACTACCGCATCCGCCGGCGTAAGCGGTGGCGGGAGTTTCTGTCCTTCCTCAAGACCCCGCGCTCGCGATGGCCCGGCGAGAGGCTTTATGTGATCATGGACAACTACTCGCCGCACAAGCATCCCCAGGTCCGCGCCTGGGCCGCCGACAATGACGTCGACCTGGTGTTCCCGCCGACCTACGGCTCGTGGTTGAACTGGATCGAGTCCGAGTTCGCCGCGCTGCGTTACTACGCCCTGAACGGCACCGATCACCGCACCCATGACGAGCAGAACGCGGCGATCGGCGGCTACGTCCGCTGGCGCAACCTCCGTGCCCAGCCGAAGACCAGCTTCGCCGCCACTTCACCTATCCGAAGCTGGACCAGTTACCCGGCCAAGGTTGCGTGACGGGCCACTAGATCACGGTTGCGGTTCGTAGTCATGATGATCAACACAGACATGCCCGAGGTAGCCTGCCCGCTGGCCACGATATCGGCTGCGGCGGTGGAGGGCAGCGCGGTTGCGGAGAGGATCCGTGCGCGGCGGCCGGGGGCGGCCTCGGGCGCGAGACCGACGGTCTGCGGGCGATGTTCGGGGCGCCGGCGAAGCGGCGCAGCACCAGCAGGTCGGTGAGCGGGGCCAGGCCGCGCTCGTAGCGGGAGACCTGGGAGGCCGAGTAGCCGGTGCGGGAGCCGAGTTCGGCCAGGGTGAGCCCGGCGGCCTGGCGGGCTTTGCGGACGATCGCGCCATGGTCCCGACCGGCGGTGCCGGCGGGCCGGTGCGTCGAAGGCGCGGTCATCCGGTGGCTGCTCCATGGCTGGACACAGACTCACTCCTCACGGTAACCGCCGCACCACGTTCCGGCCAGACGCTCTTGCATGACGTGCGAGCCGCTTGCGTGCCGCGCCAGCGGCCCTGGCCGTGACGTGGGTGGATGCGGCTTGCTGGAGGCAGACCGGCTCCGCATCTTCCGGGGCCCGCCGCCACGAAGGAGAACCCTCTCGTGACCGCTCTGACCGCCCCCCGTCACCTGCAGGCCGGTAGCCTCCCCACGACAGAACCAACCGGGGATTCCCGGCTCGTTAGAGCGGGCATTACAAACAATCCCTAGAGTAATGTTTTCTCCAGTAAGTATACTTACATCCCATCGCAGCTCGCAGTATGCGTACCGACATCCCAAGAAAGATACAAGAATGGTCGTTACCTTAATAGGCATCCATAGAGCTCGGTTTCACTGTGCCAAACGAATAGACGGATCGCGACGCAATCGCTAATGCTGGAGTGGAGCCGACTCGGCGCCGTACTATCCGAAATAGACCAGCGGATAGTCGGATGCAAAGAGGAGGGACGTCATGGGTGTCAAGCGGCGCTGGATGTTGCTTAGTCCGGCCATTCTCGCGGCCGTTATGCTCGGCCCCCCGGAAGGCGCTCAAGCCTCGATCACGATGAGCCCAGCCAAATCGGCAGTGACCACATCACTCCATGCGGCTACAACCGACCTCGGCAGCAGTCGCCCCTGCAGGGGCGACTGCAAGCGAGGCTTCCGGACAGGATACCGGGAGGGCTACCAGGACTGCCTCAGGGATACGCAGAGAAGCCAAACCCGGGGATTCGGCCAATGGGCACGCGGATACGAGATGGGCTATCAGCGAGGCTTTTACGCCTGCGATTAGGTCGTAGTCCCCAATATTATGTCGATAGCGGGCTGCCGAGCGATCGCAACTGGCGGCTCTGGACGCGAAGGGGGAATGCCCATGCATGGCAGGGGACGCGTCATGCTGGCAGGGCCTGCGCTTCTTGTCAGTCTGGCGTTCGGGACGCCAGAAGGTGCACAGGTCATCGCTGCCACAAGCTCCGCGAAAACGGTTGTGTCAGCGGCATCGCAGAATGACCCCACCTCCGAAGTCAATCGCCCGCCCAAGAGGTGCAAGGTCGGACACGGCCTGAAGTGCTGCTGGAGGCATGGCCGCTGGTCATGCGACAGAATCAAGAAGGAGGAGAAGCCGCCCTTCGTCTGCCTCCAAGGCCCCGGTGGTAAGTGCGAACCGCATTAGAGGGATCAGTGGTATCCCAGAAAGGCAAATCGCGCGCGCCGACACCGGCCACCAGCATCGAACAGCTCGGTGCGGTCGTGGACACCACCCTTGACCCCGGCACCGACGCCGGGGTCAAGGCCTGGAAGTCCTATAGTACGGCGAGGGGCAGAGTAGGCAGCGATCCGCGTTCTACCTGGCGGTTTTCTGGGACTCCGTGGATGATGCGGTGGATGGTGGAGCGTCCGACGCTGTACTCGGGTCGGTGCCACCAGGGGGCAAGATGGCTCAGAGTGAGGGCTGACCCGACAGATCGTGAGATCTGTCGGTCTTCCCAACGGGCTTCCAGGTCGGCGATCGTCTCGGTGAGCTGTCGATCGGCGTCTTGCTGTATCCGGTCGCCGTCCCGAGCAACGGACCCAACGAGGCCTTAGACGCGCGGTGTCACTGCGGGGTGTTGGCGTTCCGCCAGTTGGTGAGGACCTTGTCGACGTTCTCGTGCCAACTGAGCTCACATGCGGTCACCGTCACACTATAATCGTCCGCTCCGCTCAAAAGCTCCCAACAGGAAGACCTCACGCATGCGCACCATATACGCCGTCACCCATCCGGAAGCGACGCACCACGTCGAGAGGGTCGTCGGCGGCTGGCATGATTCGCAGCTGACACCAGCCGGCCTCAGCGCGGCAGCCTCCATCGCCCAGGCGCTGCGGGCCCAGATCCCAGATGACGCCGACGTGGAGCTATTCTCCTCGGATCTGCAGCGCACCCGGCAAACGTCCGAGAAGGTTGCTGAGCTGTTCGGCGTGAAACCAATCCTGGACCGCAGACTGCGGGAGAAATCCTACGGAGAGGCGGGGGGAAGGCCACAGGAGTGGCTTGACCAGCGATTCGTGCCGCCGCCGGCTGTTGGGGAGCGGTTGGAACACGACGAGCGCGTGGAGGGCGCCGAGACCAGGGCGGTGTTGGCGCAGCGCATCTACGCGGCCATGGACGAGATCTTGCAGCGCCCGTGTGAACACCAGATCATCGTGACTCACGGTGGCTCCCTGACATTCGTCGTGGCGTCCTGGATCAAGATGCCGATTAAGGCGGTCGGCTATGCCAGTTTCCGGGTGCCATCCGGCAGCATCACCACGCTGCGCGAAGACGACTTCTTCCACTACCGCACGGTCGTCAACCTCGGTGAAACCCGCCATCTCGACTCTGCCGAAGCTGGCTGACCTCTACCTGGGGCGCATCGACGGCTAACGAGGTGAGGTGCTACCGCTGAGCATCACGTTTCTCAGTTCAGAGAACGCACGCTCCTTGCCGTTGTCACGCATCGCCCACGCCGATGAGGCTGGCATCGTCGGCCAAGGTCCGGGGGTGGACCTGCAGCGGAACCGTTTCGTACGGTAAGCGCCTTCTCGCAGGCCGGGACAGGTGGCCGGACGGGGCCTGCGTGGGGTTGTTAGCGTACGTTCCAGTTCCGGCGCAACTCGCCTGTGATTGTGGTTTTAGGGTGGATCGGCTGGTGGGTGACGCCGGGTGATGGTGATCTTCGTGTCCCGGGGTCCTCAGTAACGGAGAAGATCAAAAAGTGGCTGTGAGAGTGGTCGTCGACCTCTCGGTAGCGTCCGAAACCGCGACCGGAATCAACGGTGCAAAAAGGCCGTCACCGAGCCGGTTTCGGTACATGATCAAGGCTATGAGCCTTCCCGTGCACCCTCTCGCCGGCCAGCGGGTCGGCTACGCCCGGATCTCCAGCGCGTCGCAGAACCTGGACGGACAGACCGACGCGCTGAATGCGGCGGGTTGTGAGAAGGTCTTCGCCGACACCGCGTCGGGGAAGCTGACCGAGCGCCCCGAGCTGACGCGGTGCCTGGAGTATCTGCGGGGCGGGGACACGCTGGTGGTGTGGCGGCTGGACCGGCTGGGTCGCTCCCTACGGCATCTGGTGGAGGCCATCAACGCGCTGGCCGGGCGCATGGTCGCTTTCGCCTCCCTGCACGAAGGGATCGACATCAGCACCAACACTGGCCGCCTGGTCTTTCATATTTTCGCGGCACCGGCGGAGTTCGAGCGGGAGCTGATCGCCGAACGTGCGGTGGGCAGGGCCGCCGCGCGCAGCCGAGGCCGCCTCGGCGGCAGACCTGCCAAGCTGTCGGCGGAGCACGCCACCGTGGCCGAGATCGTCAAGGCACTGGGGGTGGGCCGCAGCACCATCTACCGAGCCCTGCGGCAGACATCCTGACGCCGCGCCCGAGGCCGCGCGTCTATCCGGCGTCGGGCTCCCATTTCGTCGTCGATCTTCACTAAGGTGCAGTCGGGAGCACGCCCAGGTCTGTCGTCTCACACCTGCTGCCGCCGCGCGTTTCTTTGGCTGAGTCGGACTCAGGGCACTCTGGCCTCCATGGACGCGGCGGCCAGGGCCTTGATCTCGGGGGCGTCGTCCGCGAGGAGGAACCCCTTGGCGACGGCGTCGTCGGTGGCGGCCTCGAAGGCGGGCAGGTAGCCGTCACCGTACAGGCTGTCCAGGATGGCAGGGGAGAACGGGACAGTCAGGCCGAAGAGCCTGCCCAGGACGCCGTCGTCCGGGCTGACCCCGGTCAGTATGGCGGTGGGCACCTCCATCCAGGGCGTGCGGACCCCGCCGAGCGCGTTGCCGTGGTCGTCCCGCTCCAGCGCGGGGCCGGGCACGGTGGCCAGCGGGGGAGCTTGCGGCGGCGGAACGTCCTCGCGCACCCACTGGTCGAGCCGTCGGATCGCGGCCTTGGCGACGTAGTGGTGCTGGGGGCCGGAGTTGGCCAGATGCTGCAGGTCCATGCCGATCACGCGGGTGGTCGGGACCAGCGCGGCGGCCAGCTCCGTGGGGGTGGCACGGGTGAGGTCGAGGCGGCCGGTGGTGTTGAGGTAGGTGTCGGCGTGCGAGGCCCCGGCGAGCTCCCACACGCGCAGGTTCGGCCCGTCGGGCCGCCTGGCCCCCACGTACCCGGCCGTGATCACGTCGGTCTCCGTCAGCAGGGCGAGCACCGGAACCCGAGGGTCGGCGCGGAAGGGCACCGGCGTCCCATCGAGACCTGGCGTCGCCGGCCGCCTCGACGGTACGAGGGCCGGGGCG
The DNA here is from genome assembly GCF_053601695.1 of Nonomuraea sp. NPDC004702. Lineage (NCBI taxonomy): Bacteria > Bacillati > Actinomycetota > Actinomycetes > Streptosporangiales > Streptosporangiaceae > Nonomuraea > Nonomuraea sp. NPDC004702. The sequence goes on along the minus strand of NZ_JBSGCE010000030.1, from coordinate 130,108 downwards.
ATGCCGATGCGGCAGTGCGGCAGGAACCCGTCGTACACCTGGGCGATCGGGTCGACCTCGTTGATGTAGGTGGTCAGCATGTAGGCGCCCAGCGACATCCCGGCCGCGATGAGCCGCGCGCCGGGGAACAGCTCGCGGATGGCCATCCCGCCTTGGGAGAAGATGTCGTACGAGAAGTCGTCGCCGGGGTGGTCGAGCCGCCCGTACCGTTCGGGGTTCGACGCCTTGAGCCCGCCCGGGGCCGGACCGTCCACGGGATGCACGCTGCCGGTGACCCCCAGGCACTGGGCCGACACTCCGACCCAGACCATGCCGCTCCGTAACAGCTCGCTGTGGATGTACTGCCATTCCACGCCCGCGTCTATGAACGACGAGACGTTGAACCACTCCACCACTACGGTGCCGCTGAAGTGTTCGGGCCTGCGTACCAGGATCCGGGTCACGTATGGGGCCAATTCGTCGGCGTACGAGGCGGCCGTGCCGCGCAGCAGGTACTCCTCTTCGGTGTAGCCCGTGGCCAGGCCGCGGGCGACCTCGATGGCCTGTCCCTCCGGGCATCGTTCGAGATCCATGGGCGCTTCTCCTCTCGTCTCGGGCTTGTCAGCCCGTCCTTGACGTCTCCAGGCCTGTCAGCCTGCCCTTGACGCGGCGCCGCGTCAAGGGCAGGCTGACGCGGTGATGACGCGAAGCAAGGGCCGTCGCCGGGTGACGCCGGTGGAGGAGGTCGCCACCAGGTGTTCGTTCTGCGGCACGTCCCACGCGGAGGCCAAGAGGGTCGTGGCGGGGCCGGGTGTCTACATCTGCGACGCCTGCACTGAGCTGGCCCACCAGTTGCTCTCCGACCCGCCACGGGGTAGTGAGCCCCAGCGGGTGCACCGCGGGCCCGATCCGGAAGCCGAGTGGCTTCCGGGCATGTCGGACGATGACCTGCTGGCCTCACTGCCGCGTCACGCGCTCACCATCGAGCAGGCCGAGCGTGACCTGCGGGCCTGGGTCCGCATCCTGCGTGACCGCGGGGTGACCTGGGCCAGGATCGGTCATGCCCTGGGCATCTCCCGCCAGGCCGCCTGGGACCGCTTTGCCGCCGACGTCGAGGACCGCTGACCGCCGCTCAGCTCGCCTCGTCGGCCATCTGCTCCCGAACGTGTCCCCAAGCCGCCAGGTAGCTGATCGCAGGTCCTCAGTCGTTGTCGGTCACTCTGATTCCGGGGAGACGTCGAGGGAGTGGAGGTCCTTGGCTTGGTGGCGAGTAGAGAAGTTAGGGCCCGTGTTGCCATCGGGATGGGGGCCGCTGGTGTCCGCGTCGGTGTGTCGGATCGCTGACGGCCGGCGTCCCGGAAACTCCGCGAAGAAATCCGGGAGGCGGTGTCGGATCGGGGCGGTGGCGTTCAGTAGCAGGGGTGAGGCCGCCCGCAGGGGGCGGCGCCACGGCGAAGGAACCGCGATATGAAGCTGACGACCATGACTCAGGTCACCATCGACGGAGTGATGCAGGGAAACGGCGCCGCGTCGGATGACCGCGGGAACGGATTCGAGCGCGGCGGATGGGCCCGGGGGAAGGGTGACGACGAGACCAGGACGTTCATCACGCGGGCATATCAGCGCGCCGAGGCGTTCCTGTTCGGCCGGCGCACTTATGAGCTGTTGGCCGGCTCTTGGGGGGCAATCGACCAGATGCGTGCACATCCCATCGGCGTGGCCTTGAACGAGGCCCCCAAGTACGTTGCCTCGACCACGCTCACCACCCCGCGTTGGCAGGACACGACCGTTCTCCGCGGTGACCTCGCGGCGGCTGTCAGTGAGCTGAAGGCCAAGGCCGGGGGTGAGCTGCAGGTGCACGGCAGTGGCATCCTGATTCAGTGGCTGCTGGAGAACGACCTGGTCGACGAGATGACTCTGATCGTGATCCCGGTGGTTGTCGGCCAGGGCGCGCGGTTGTTCCCCGACACGGGCCCGGATCTTGCGCTCGACCTGGTCGAATCGCGGGTCGACTCCAAGGGTGTGTCGATCCAGGTCTACCGGCCGGCCGGGCGCCCGCGGTATGCGACGGCCTGAAGTCCCTGGCCCTCGGGCCACGCTGTCTTGACACCACAGGAGTTGACCTTCAAATGCGGTACCTGGTTTCCGTGATCGATGACAAGAGCGCTCCGGGCAGCACGGACAGGCGGCCCGCCATCAGCGCGTTCAACGAACGGCTGATCGCCGAGGGCTACTGGGTCTTCTCGGGCGGACTTGCGGACACCGACGCGGCTATGGTCATCGACAACCGGGGCGAGCAGGCGGTGGTCAGCGATGGGCCTTTCGTGGAGTCGAAGGAGTATCTCGCCGGCGTCTGGGTGTGGGAGGCCCCCCGGTCCGACAGAAGATGGCGGGTTGGTCGGCGGGACCGTAGACGACGGAGGGCTTCGCGTCGTGCCCGGCGGCCGCGGTTCCCGCAGGACGCCCTCCGCGCCGGCCGCTGGCGGAGGTTGGTTGTTGACGAGCGATCGGGGCAAGGTGAGCCGACATGGCGCATCGAGTTTGAGGAGTGTCGAAGCAGAAAAGCGGAGACCGACATGGAATGCGTTGATCTTCCAACGGCATCCGTCCCTCTACACGCGGTGGTCGCCCCAAGAGCCATGTGCCCTGCACGGGATGTGGTTTCCCAGACCGCGCCTTACCTCAGGGCTGGGCTGTTGCAGTGTGACCTCGTCCCACAATCCGTGGAACGAGGCTCCCTGACTACACACGTTCGTGCCCGCCATCGGAAAGGACGGGGTCGATGTCCCTAGCCCTTCGTAAGGACAGCTAGCACAAGGTGTGGGCTGCGATCGGTGAAACGGTCAGCAGCCCCTACGTCTGGCTCCTGCCGATCGCTCTACCAGTCGTGGCGTTTCTGGGAGTCCTTCGCCTGATGGCCAAGGGCGACGCACACGAGGTGGAGTCGCTGAAGTGGAAGTCGACCCCGCCACTGATCTCGTGAGGTGCCCAGGCCGGGCGAACGCCTCGCGCGCCGCCTGAGCCTCGGACCGGATGACGCACTCCTTGACATGATCGTTGATCAGGCCCATCGCCTGCAGGAACGCATGCACGGTGGTCGGCCCGACGAACTGCCAGCCCTGCCTGCGCAGATCCTTCGACAGCGCGATCGAGGCCGAGGACGTCGAGACGGTCTGCGGTTCGGGAGTTCAACCCACAGCTCGGTAGGGGCGCGTCTGCCCATGGGGGGTGAGGCGCGGCGGACTTGCTCGATAGTAGCGATCTCTTGCTCAATCCCGCTCTTCTCAGAGGAGAGGCGGAAGCAGCGCCTGAGGGTGATCGCGTGACGGCTATGCTCGCAGCAGCCTGTATCCGGAAGTGGTGAGGCACTGACCGACGCAGTGAGGTACCCGTGGCCAGTGATGCATTATTCGGCCGCCGTGCCGAGCTCGAACAGCTGTCCAGCTTTCTCGACGCGGCTCGGCGGCATGGCGACGCGCGGCTGATGTGGGGTGACCCCGGCATCGGCAAGTCCGCTCTCATGGCCGCTGCGGCCGAGCTGGCGGTCACGGCGGGGATGCGCGTGCTGCGAGCGTCCGGGTCGGAGTTCGAAGCCGACGTCAGTTACTCCTGCCTCAATCAGCTGCTCCTGCCGGTCGAGGCCGACATCCAGCACCTGCCGCCGCAGCTTCGAGAGGCATTGTCGGTGGCGTTGGGGTTCGGCATCGGCGCGCCCACAGACGCGCTCCTGGTCTGCAACGCCGCGCTCCTGCTCGTCAAGAGGGTCGCCGCTGAGACACCGCTCGCCCTTCTGGTGGACGACGTTCAATGGATCGACCGGGCCAGCGCCGTCGTGCTGGGATTCGTCGCCCGCCGGCTGCAGGGGGCCGGGGCCGCGCTGCTGTTCTCCGCCAGGACGGGCGCAGTGAGTTCCGCGGCGCCGCGCGGGTTGACCGAGATGGCCGTCCAGCCCCTGGACCGAGCGGCGGCCGGGCAACTGGTCGACGTCCACTTCCCGGACATGCCGGTACGGATCAGGAATCGGCTGCTCGACCTGGCCCAGGGCAATCCGCTGGCCTTGACGGAACTGCCTTCGACGTTGCTGGGCGCGACGCATCCCGCGGTGGCGCACTCGGAGGTGGTCCCGCTCAGCGACCGGCTCCAGGCGATGTTCGCCGCGCGGATCGCCGATCTGCCGGCGTCGACCCGGAGAATGCTGTTGCTGGCCACGTTCGAGGGCACCGGCGACGTCCGGGTGCTCAGGGCTGCCTCGGCGGATGAGGCCGGGCTGGCCGACCTCGCCCCCGCCGAGCGGGCGCAGCTGGTACGCGTGGACGACGCCACGGCGCGGATCGCGTTCCGGCACCCGCTGATCAGGTCGGCGATCGTGGCGGGGTCCACGCACGAAGAGCGCCGGACCGCGCATGTCGCCCTCGCCGGCGCCCTGCCGGGTGACCAGGAACGTCGTGCGTGGCATCTGGCCGCGGCCGCCGTCGGCCCGGACGAGACGGTGGCGGCGCTGCTGGAGGGCTCGGCGCATCGCATCATGCTGCGCGGTGACGCGTTGGCCGCGGTCGCCGCGCTGGTCCGGGCGGCCGAGTTGAGCGTGACGAGCGCCGATCGGGGGCGTCGGCTGTCCGAGGCCGCGTACATCGGCGCCGAGGCGAGCGGGGCCGTCGACGACGCGAAGACGCTCCTGACCGACGCGCGGCGGGCGGCTCCGGATTCCACCGGCTCGCTTCACGCGGCCAACGCGGCCGCGTTCCTGATGCTCAACGGGGACGGCGACGTCGCCACCGCCCACCGGCTCCTGCTCGGCGCCATCGAGACCGCCGGGCACGGCTACCGGGCGGAGGATCCCGCGCTCGTCGAGGCCATGCACACGTTGATGCTGTTGTCCTGGTACGGCAGCGCTCCGGAATACTGGGAACCGTTCTACCGGGTGTTGGAACGGTTGGAGCCGCGACCGCCCGACGTGTTGTCGCTGGCGAGCAGGACCTTCCCGGACCCGGTCCGCACGGGGGCGTCGGCGCTGGCGAGCAGCCGGCGCATCCTCGACACTCTGGCGGACGAGACCGACCCCACGCGGATCGTGCGGGTCGGCACGGCCTCGGTCTATCTGGATCGGCTGGGTGACTGCCGCGAGTCCTCGTGGCGGCTGGTCCGGCAGGGACGGGACGGAGGCGCGCCCCGACGGCACCTCGGCGCCCTCATGCACCTGTGCCTGGACGACTTTCTCGTCGGCCGATGGGACGAGGCCGAGGAACTGGCCAGTGAGGGTCAGCAGGTCTGCGAGACCAGCGGTTTCTCCTTCTTCGCGTGGTACTTCCTGTACAACAGGGCGATCCTCGCCGCCGGACGGGGACGCTTCGAGGAGGCGTACGCGCTCGCCGACGAGATCACCCATTGGGCGCTCCCACGCGGTGTGGCGGCCGCGGCGCTGTTCGCCCAGCATCCGCGTGCCCTGGCGGCGCTGGGACAGGGGGACTTCGGCGCGGCTTTCCACCACGCGGCCGCGATGAGCCCGCCCGGCGCGCTCGCCGCGTACGTGCCTCACTGCACGTGGGTCATGCTCGACCTGGTCGAGGCGGCGGTGCGGACCGGGCGGATGGTCGAGGCCAGGGCGCACGTCGAGGCGATGCGGGCCGCCGACGTGGCCGCGTTGTCGACCCGGATGACGCTGGTCCAGGCGGCCGCGGAGTTCCTCGTGTCCGACGACGAGGGGACGAGGGCGCGGCTGGAGTCGCTGTTGTCGGGCCACGTGGCGAAACGGTGGCTGTGGGACGCCTCCCGCGTCCGGCTCGTCCTCGGCGAGAGGCTGCGTCGTGACAGGTCGGCGTCGCAGGCGCGCCGGCATCTGCTCATCGCCCGCGACGGCTTCGCCGCGATGGCCGCCGGGCCCTGGGTCGAGCGTGCACGGAACGAGCTGCACGCCGCCGGACACCGGACGGCCGAGACCTCGGCAGGCGGCCCGGCCGCCCTGACCGCGCAGGAGTTGCAGATCGCCGAGCTGGCGGCGAGCGGCCTGACCAACAAACAGATCGCCGAGCGGCTGTACCTCTCGCACCGGACGGTGGGCGCGCACCTGTACCGCATCTTCCCCAAGCTCGGCGTCGCCTCCCGCGCCGGGCTCAGGGATGCTCTCGCACCGGATCCCGAAGCCCCGCGCTGAGCTCGTCGGCCTGTGCCTCCTTCTCCTCCAGCAGCCGCTCCAGCAGGCGCCGGGTGGTGGGGTCGTCGGCCCCGACCCAGCGCACCGCCTCCTGCAACGACTGGACGAGGATCCGCGCCCCCACGAGGTCCTGCGTCACGATGCCGGTGAGATCGCCGTCCTGGAACGCCTGGAAGGTGATGCGCGACCGCGCCGGCAGGTGCCGTGGGTCGTGGTCGGCGGCGAACCCGAGGTGAGCGATGCGGGTCGCGAGCAGCCGCGCGCCGGCGCGGTCACGGTCGGCGCAGCCGTGCAGGAACTCCGCGACCGCTCGATGCGACGGCCCGCGGACGAGCAGGGCGTGCTGCTCGTACTGCAACGAGGACACGACCAGGCTGGCCAGCAGCACGTTCAGCAGGTGTGCGACCGCTTTGAGCTCGGCCCGGTTCGACGGCGTGACCGCACCGTCGTCCGGGTCGAACAGCGCCCGGTCCCGGACCTCCCGCATGCGCAGGACGGCCGGCGGCTCTGAAGGACTCGTCACGTGTCGATGGTCGGGCACGCGCCCGGGCCGCGCATCTGTCAAATGACCTAACCGCATCAGCGGTTAGGTCATCGGCCGCCATGGGCGCTCAAGGCGGGAGTCGGATGACTGATGTGGCGCCGGCCGGGCGGCGCCGACAGTGGGCTGCGACAGATCCACCCGTGAGGAGTGATCCCATGACCATCGGCCACGGCTTCCACGCCGCCATGACCGCGCAGCCGGGCCGGGGCGACGACCTGGTCGCCGCCCTGCTCGACGCGCCGTCCCTGCCGAACGACGACTGCCGTGTCTTCCTGGTCGGCCGCTCGGCCGGCGATCCGGACACCGTTTACGTCACCGAGGGCTGGGTCAGCCCGGAGGCCCACGCCCGGTTCTTCGCGACCGAGCAGGCCCAGACGTTCGCCGCCGCCCTCCAGCCGCTGCTGGCCGGGCAGCCGCGGTACGCCGACGAGATTCCCGTCGGCGGCAAGGCCGCCCTGTGAACGAGGAGACCACGATGGCCCGTCCCGGCCTCGACCACGAACTGCGCGCGTTCCTCGCCGGCCTGCCTCCCATGGCCGAGCTCGGTCCGGAGGTGCTCGCCGAGCTGCGCGGACTGCCGTCCACGCCGGTCGACGCCATCCTCCAGGGCCGCGCCGCCGGCCACCGCGAGATCATCGCTCCCGTCCCCATGTCGATCTTCACCCCGGCCAGGACCGGTCACGCGCCGGCCCCGTGCGTCTACTGGGTCCACGGCGGCGGCATGGTCATGGGAGACCGCTTCTCGCAGATCGAGATCCCCCTGGACTGGCTCGACCTGTTCGGTGCCGCCGTCGTCTCCGTGGACTACCGGCTGGCGCCGGAGGCCACCGGCACGATCCCGGTCGAGGACTGTTACCAGGGCCTGCTCTGGGTCGCCGAACACGCCGGTGAGCTGGGCATCGACCCGAGCCGGATCGTCGTGGCGGGGGTCAGCGCCGGCGGTGGCCTGGCCGCCGGGCTCACCCTGATGGCCCGTGACCGGGGCGGGCCGCCGATCGCCGCGCAGGTGCTCATCTGTCCCATGCTCGATCACCGCAACGACACCACCTCCAGCCGCCAGTACTCCGGTGCGCCCGGGGTCTGGACCCGCGAGATGAACGCGTTCGGCTGGCGGTCGCTCATCGGCGGCGGCGAGGTGTCCGGCTACCTGTCGCCCGCGATCGCCGAGGACCTGTCCGGCCTGCCGACCACCTACGTCGACGCCGGGACGGCCGAGGTGTTCCGTGACGAGGACGTCGCGTTCGCCACCCGGATCTGGGCCGCCGGCGGCCAGGCGGAGCTGCACGTCTGGGCGGGCGGCTTTCACGGCTTCGACGCCCTGTGTCCCGAGGCCCGGATCTCGGTCGCGGCCCGGCGTACCAGAAACGACTGGCTCGCCCGGGTGCTGGGCACGTCTCCCGGAGCCGTCCGGTGAGCGCCCACGACCGCGCCGCGTTCCTGCACGAGTTCGCACGCGCCCCCTTCACCGTCGGCGCGGTCGCGCCGAGCGGCGAGCCGCTGGCCGACCTGATCACCTCGCCTGTCACACGTGACGGTGACCCGCTGGTCGTCGAGGTCGGTCCGGGCACGGGCGCGTTCACCGCGGCGATCCAGCGCCGGCTCGGCGGCCGTGGCCGTCACCTGGCCGTCGAGGTCAACGAGCGGTTCGCGCGGCGTCTCGCCACCCGGTACCCGCGGATCGACGTCGCCGTGGCCGACGCCCGGGACCTGGGAGAGGTGCTCGCGGCGCGCGGCCACCACCGCGCGGACGTCATCGTGAGCGGACTGCCCTGGGCGGCGTTCACCGCGAACCGCCAGCACGACCTGCTCGACGCCCTCACCGGCGCCCTCGCCCCGCACGGCGCATTCACCACGTTCGCGTACGCGCACACGCGGTGGACGCCGCCGGCGCGACGGTTACGGCGATCCCTGGACGGGATGTTCGAGGAGGTCGTGGTCAGCCGGACGGTGTGGGCCAACGTGCCGCCCGCGTTCGTCTACTTCTGCCGCCGGCCCCGTGTCCCGGCCCTGGTCCTCGATTAGATGCGGCAGAAGACTTCGCCGGTCGGCGAGGACCACCGGGCGACGCCCTTCGAACTGTTCTTCGACCTCGTCTACGTCTTCGCGATCACGCAGCTCACCGGCTCCATGGCACGCGAGCGCGACGCCGACGGCGTGTTCCGGGGGCTGCTGATGCTGGCACTGCTGTGGGGCACCTGGTCCGGCTACACCTGGCTGGGCAACCATTCCCGGGCGGACGGCGGTCTGCTGCGGGGCGGGATGGTCGTCGCGATGGCGGCGATGTTCGTGGTCGGCCTCACCATCCCGGAGGCGTGGGCCGACGGGCCGGGCGCCTTCGTGCTGGTGGGCGCCTATCTGGTGGTCCGGTGGGTGCATCTCGTGGTCTTCGCCGTGGCCGCGGACGGTGACACCGGGCTGCGCCGTCAGATCGCCATCACCTGGCTGCCCATGACGGCGAGCGCGGCGCTCCTGGTGTCCGGGACGGCGCTGGGGAGCTGGACGCAGGTGCTGCTGTTCGCGGTCGCCCTGGTGGTGGACTGGGCGGGCATCTACCTCACGGCCAGAAACGGTCACTGGCGGCTGCGCAGCCCGGCGCACCTGACCGAGCGGCACGGGTTGTTCCTGATCCTGGCCATCGGCGAGTCGGTCGTCGCCGTCGGCGTCGGCGCCGCAGGACGGCCCATCAGCGCGGGGCTGCTGCTGGCGGCCGTCCTCGGCATCGCCGTCGCGGTGTGCCTGTGGTGGCTCTACTTCGACGTGGTGGCGGGCGCGGCCGAGCGCAGGCTGCGCGGCGTACGCGGCGAGGAGCAGGTCATGCTGGCCGTCGAGGCCTACACCTACGGGCACTTCCCCATGATCACCGGGATTCTGCTCACCGCTCTGGGTGTCGAGGGCGTGGTCGCGCACGCCGGCGAGGGGGCGCCCTTGGGTGTGTTCTCCGCGCTCGCGCTCCATGGCGGTGTCGCGCTCTACCTCGTGGGACATCTGCTGTTCAGGCTCCGGACGCATCGCACGCTCGGCCGCCGGCGGGCGGCCGCGGCCTGCGCCGTCCTTGCCGCGGCGCCGGTCGCCGCGGTCCTGCCGCCGCTGGTCGGGCCGGCCGTCGTGGTGGCCGTCCTGGCCGCGCTGATCGCCGCCGAGAGCCGCCCGCCTCGTGAGCAGGAATGGGCAAGGACGCGCGAGCTTCGGGGATCGTCCGCCCGGCGCGGAACTGATTACGTAGCCCCCAGAGAGGGAGGACGATGACGAACCATCACCGCAGCGTGATCTCGCTCCAGGTCAACGGCGTGCCGCACCGGCTGGACGTCGACAACCGCACGACGCTGCTGGACGCGTTGCGCGAGGACGTCGGCCACACCGGCTCCAAGAAGGGCTGCGACCACGGCCAGTGCGGCGCGTGCACCGTGCTCCTCGACGGCCGGCGGGTGGTCTCCTGCCTGATGCTGGCGGTGGCCGCCGAGGACGCCGAGGTCACGACCGTCGAAGGGCTGGCCGTTGACGGCGAGCTGGTGCCGCTGCAGCGGGCGTTCATCGGGCTCGACGGCTTCCAGTGCGGATACTGCACGTCCGGGCAGCTCTGCTCGGCGGCCGGGATGCTGGCCGAACACGCGGCGGGCTGGCCCAGCGCGGTCACCGCCGACGTGTCCCCGGGTGGCCCGGCGCCGGTGCTGGACGCGGCGGAGGTGCGGGAGCGAATGAGCGGCAACCTGTGCCGCTGCGGCGCCTACCCGTCCATCGTCCGGGCCGTGCTGGAGACGGCTGCCCGGAAGGAGATCGCGGGATGAGGGAGTTCGCCTACGAACGCGCGGCGGACGTCCGTCAAGCGTTGATCGCAGCCGGCGGCGGCGCCCGGTTCCTGGGCGGCGGCACCAATCTCGTCGATCTGATGAAGGCCGGGGTGGAGGCTCCCACGAGGCTGGTCGACATACGGCGGCTGCCGCTCGCCGGCGTCGCCGAGGCGCCGGACGGCGGGCTGGTCGTCGGCGCCACGACGACCAACAGCGACCTCGCCGCCCACCCCGAGGTACGGCGGCGCTACCCGGCGCTGAGCCAGGCGGTGCTGGCCGGCGCGTCCGGCCAGCTCCGCAACATGGCCACGGTGGGCGGCAACCTGCTCCAGCGGACCCGGTGCGCCTACTTCGCCGCGCAGGTGTGCAACAAGCGCGTCCCCGGCACCGGCTGTCCCGCGATCGCCGGGGAGCACCACAACCACGCCGTCCTCGGCTGGACGCCGAGCTGCGTGGCCACCCATCCCTCCGACATGGCGGTCGCGATGCTGGCGTTCGACGCGGTCGTGCGTTACGAGACGCTCGACGGCCCCGGGGAGCTCCCACTGGCGGACTTCTACCCGCCGGTCGGGGACACGCCGGACCGCGAGACGGCGCTGCCGCCGGGCGCGTTGATCACCGCGGTGGCCCTGCCCGGGAGCGCGGTGTCCCCGCGCTCGCGCTACCGGAAGGTCCGCGAGCGCGCGTCCTACGCCTTCGCCACCGTCTCGGTCGCGGCGGCGCTCGACCCGGACGACGGCTCGGTGCGCATCGCTCTCGGCGGGGTCGCCTCGCGGCCCTGGCGCGCCCGCACCGCCGAGGCCTTCCTGTCGGACGCTCCCCGCACACCCGAGGCGTTCCGTGCCGCCGCGGACGCCGAACTGGCCGCCGCCGAACCGCTGCCCGGCAACGGTTACAAGGTGCGGCTGGCCGGCAACCTCATCGAGACCGTCCTGAAGGAGCTCCTGCCATGACGAACGCGGTCGGGGCGGCGCGGCCGCGGATCGAGGGCCGGGCCAAGGTCACCGGCGCCGCCCTCTATGCCGCCGACGTGCCGGTGCCGGACCTGGCCTTCGGCGTGGTCGTCCTGGCCACCGTGTCCCGGGGCCGCGTCAGGGACGTCGGCGTTTCCACCGTCCAGGGCATGCCCGGCGTGCTGGGTGTGATCGACCACCGGAACGCGCCTCGGCTGGACCCGGCGGCGGGCGGCTTCTTCGGCCCGGACGGCCAGCTGCAGCTGTTGCAGGACGAGCTGATCCCCTTCGCCGGCCGGCCCGTCGCGCTCGTCGTGGCCGAGACACTCGAACAGGCCCAGGCGGCGGCCGAGGCGCTGCCGGTGATCTACGACGAGGAGCCGCACGACACGGCCTTCACCGCCGACCACCCGGCGAGCCGTCCTGCGGTGACGATCTTCGACGAGCCCGTGGACGTCGGCGACGTGGCGGCGGAGCTCGCCGCGTCGCAGGTGGTGGTCGAGGAGCGCTACCGCACCCCCGAGGAACACTGCAGCGCCATGGAGCCGCACTCGGCGACCGCGTGGTGGGAGGGAGAGCACCTGGAGGCGATCGACTCCAACCAGGGACCTTTCTCCGCGGCCCGCACCCTGGCCACGCTGTTCTCCTTGAGCCCGGAACTGGTACGCGTCCGCACCGAGCACGTCGGCGGCGGCTTCGGCTCCAAGGGGCTCTGCGGCCCGCAGTTGATCCTGGCCGCGATGGCCGCGCGGCTGTTCGGCCGGCCGGTGCGGGTCACGCTCACCCGTGCCCAGGTGTTCCTGGCGACCGCGATGCGGCCCGCGACCGACCAGCTGATCCGGATCGGCGCCGACGCGGACGGCCGGCTGCGGGCGATCCACCACGAGGCGGCGTTCGAGATCTCGCCGCTGGTGGAGTACCTGGAGGGCTGCACCGAGCTCACCAAGACGCTCTACGCGGCGCGCGCGATCCGAACCCGGCTCAGCGCGGTGCCGCTCGACATCCTGCCGCCGTACTCGATGCGGGGACCGGGCGCCGCGCCCGGGTCGTTCGCCCTCGAATCCGCCATGGACGAGCTGGCCGAGCGGCTGGGCATGGATCCGCTGGAACTGCGGCTGCGCAACGAGCCGGTGGCCGGTCCCGTGTCCGGCCTGCCGTTCAGCAGCCGCAATCTGGTCGCGTGCCTGCGCGAAGGCGCCCGCAGGTTCGGCTGGGACACCCGCGATCACCGGCCGCGGACGCGGCGGGAGGGGCCTCTGCTGGTCGGCACGGGGCTGGCCGCGACGTCCTTCAGCGCCGGGGCCTTCCCCTCCTCGGCCACGATCACCGCCGAGGCGGACGGGACCTTCACGGTCGCCGTCGGCGCCACCGACCTCGGCACCGGCGCGCGCACCGCGCTGACCGCGATCGCCGCCGACGCGCTGGCGGTCGGCACGGACCGGATCCGGCTCCGGATCTCCGACAGCGGCCTCGGTCCCGCGTGGGGCGCGGGCGGTTCCCGGGGGACCACGTCCTGGGGCTGGGCGATCATCGAGGCCGCGGAGAAGCTACGCGGCCAGGGCCGCCGCGGGACGGTCACGGCCGACACCACGAGCTCGCTCGGCGGGTTGCCGTCCCTGGAACGGCACGCCTTCAGCGCCGTGTTCACCGACGTGACCGTCGATCCGATGACGGGCGAGGTGCGGGTGCGGCGGCTGCTCGGGATGTTCGCGGTAGGCCGGGTGGTCAACCCGCTCATGGCCCGCAGCCAGGTCGTCGGCGGAATGATCGGCGGGCTCTCCATGGCGTTGCACGAAGAGGGCCTGCGCGATCCGGTCTCCGGCCGGCACGTCAACGCGGACTTCGCCGGCTACCACATCGCCGCACACGCCGACGTGCCCGACATCCAAGCCGACTTCGTACCCGACCACGAGCCCGGCATCCCCATGGGCGTCAAGGGCGCCGGCGAGATCGGCAACGTCGGCACGGCCGCCGCGATCGCGAACGCCGTCTGGCACGCCACCGGCGTCAGGCAGAGATCCCTGCCGATCCGTCTCGATCGCGTGCTGGAGTGAGGCGCCTGGCGTCCTGGCTCGGCGGCGCGCCGAACTGGCGACGGTACTCGCGGCTGAACTGGGACGGGCTGGTGTAGCCGACGCGCCGGCTGACGGCGGCGACGTCACCCGGCGCCGCGGCGAGCTGGAGCCGTGCCTGCTGGAGGCGGATCTGCTTCTGGAACTGGATCGGGCTCATCGCGGTGGCGGCGTGGAAGTTGCGGTGGAAGGCCGAGACGCTCATCCCCGCCAGTCTGGCCACGTCCTCGACGCCGAAGGGCTGCGCGTAGTGGTCGCGGATCCACTGCACCGCGCGGGCGACGTGGCTGAGGCTGCTGTCGGGAAGCCCGAACTGGCGCACGATCGCGCCCTGCTCGCCCGTGATCAGCCGCCACAGGATCTCCCGTTTGACGAGCGGCGCGAGGACGGTGATGTCGCCGGGCCGGTCGAGCAGGCGCAGCAGGCGGACGACCGCGTCGAGCAGCTCGGCGGAGGCGGTGCTGACCGCCAGCCCGGGCGGCGCATCGTCGCCGAGCTCCGACAGATCGTCCGGGGCCGCCTGCAGCAACACCTCCGCGATGGCCGCCGGATGCAGGGTCAGCCCGACCCCGAGCCCGGGTCGTTCGGCGTCGGCCTTGGCGAAATGGGCGGTCACCGGCAGGTCGATCGAGGCGACGAGGTACTGCCCCTCGTGGTACTCGTACAGGCGGTCGCCCAGCGCGAACCGTTTCGTGCCCTGGGCGACGAGCGCCAGCACCTTGCCGTAGGTCGTCGGTGCCGGAGGCTGGGGGCGTTCGGCCTTGAAGATCAGCACATCCTCGATGGGAGTGGCGAGATCAGGTCGAGCATGGCGGATGAGGAGGTCGCGCAGCTCGTCGAGGGCCATGATCCCCATCCAAGCACCGCGCGAGGTTCGGCGACAATCGGGCCCACACACCCGGGTGGAGGCGTGGCGGCCGAGGAAGCAGAAGATGGCGCCAGCGCCAGTGCGCTGATCCGCCAGAGGGCCGCTCACGCCGCGGTGAGGTCGAGCCGGGTTCCCATGTCCAGCCGGAACCGGCCGTGGGAGTTCACGTGAGCCCAGAACAGCGGGCTGAGCGCACGCCGATCTTCCTCGGTGGGTTTGCCCCATTCGACCGCTGCCATCGAGGGCGGGGAGCCGTCCACGCCCGCCACGATCCGTCCAACCATCTCTTTCGCCTCCCCCCAGCCCCTTCACCTGTCTCAGCCCGGTCTGCCGATCATCCGGGCGGCAGCCGCGGGTTCAGAACCTCGGCGAGAGTCACCGCGACCGGGCACCAGGATTCGAGCAGCGCGGTCTGGGTGACCGGGCCGAGCAGCAGGCAGGCGGGAGATCCGTTCCCCCGGTTGCCGAGGACGAGGAGCGTGGCGTCCTTTGTCGAGCCGACCAGGACGCGTTGGGGCGTTCGGTCACGAACTCGGTGAACACCGCCCCGCTCGCGACCTCCAGCAGCACCGCGGCGGGCGTGCCCTTCCCCAGGACCGGCTGGACGTCCACCTCCGGGGCCAGCTCCTTGGCGCGGCGCACGCCCTCGTCGACGACGGCGAGGGCGACCTGCTCGATCTGCGTGAGGACCTCCTCCGCGACCGGCCTCGGCGCGTAAGGCCAGTGCAGGGCGTGGCAGACCAGCACGGACACCATCCGCAGCCGTGCCTCCTCGACCGCCCGGCGCAGCGCGTCACGGCTCTCGGGCGAGTCGTCGTAGCCGACCAGGATGGGCTGGTCGGCCTGGTCAGCGTGCACTGCCGCCGCCCGGACGAGGAATGGTCCTGCCGGATGAGCCTTCCCGCCGCTCCTGCCGGATGAGCCTCACCGGCCGGGAAACTCTTGGTCCGTCTCGCTTGTCCTGGCTTTTCCGCCAACGGGCTCCAGTCGCACCGCCGTGACCTTGTACTCGGGGCATGACGTCGCGGCGTCGCCGCGATCCGAGGTGAGGGCATTGACTCCGCTGGCGGGGAAGTGGAAGGCGCAGAACACCTGGCCGGGTGTCACGTCATCGCTGACCTGGACGGTCAGGTGCGCTTCTCCGTAGCGGCTGCGCACCGTGACGCGGTCGCCGTCGCCCAGGCGGTGGCGGGCCGCGTCGGCGGGATGGACGTCGAGCCGGTCGGTGGGGTCGAGCAGGAGGTTGTCCGTACGCCGGGTCATGCCGCCGGAGTTGTAGTGCGCCCAGCGCCGCCCTGTGACCAGAACCAGCGGGAACCGATCGTCGGGCTCCTCGCCGGGCGGCAGGTACGGCACGGCGCCGAGGTGCGCCAGCCCGTCCGGGGTGGCGAACCGTTCCCGGTAGAGCGAGGACTCGCCGGGCCGGTCGGGATGACGGCACGGCCAGGGGACGGCCCCTTCCCGGTCGAGCCGTTCGTGCGACAGACCCGCGAAGACGGGGGCCAGCCGGCCGCACTCGGCCAGGGCCTGGGCGGGCGTGGCGCATCCGAGGTCGGCGCCGAGCACCGCGGCGACCGCGTGGATGATCTGGAAGTCGGGCCGCGCGGCTCCCGGCGGGGCGAGCGCGGCCCGCACCCGCTGGAAGCGGCGGTCGAAGTTGACGAAAGTGCCGTCCTTCTCCAGCCAGGACGCGGCGGGGAACACGACGTCGGCCCTGCGTGCGGTCTCGGACAGGAACAGCTCGTCGCAGATCACCAGCGGGCACCTCTCCAGGGCCTGGACGACCTGGTTGCTGTCGGGATCGGTGGCGCACACGTCCTCGCCGAGGATCCACAGGGCGCGCAGTTCTCCGGAGCGGGCGGCGGCGAACATCTCCGGGATCCGCAGGCCGGGCCGGGGCGGGACGGGCACGCCCCACACGCGTTCCGCGCGGAGGCGGGCGTCGGCGTCGGTCACCTTGGCGTACCCGGGCAGGAGGTCCGGCAGCGCGCCCATGTCGGACGCGCCCTGGACGTTGTTCTGGCCGCGCAGCGGGTTCACGCCGAACCCGCGTCCGGTGCCGACCGCTCCGCGCAGGATCGCGAGGTTGGCCAGGGCGCGTACGCCGTCCGTGCCGTGCAGGTGCTCGGTGACGCCCAGCCCGTAGACGATCGCCGGTCTCTCCGCCAGGCCGAACAGCCGCGCGGCGGCGACGACGTCGGAGGCGGGCACGCCGGTGACGGCGGCCGTACGGTCGGGGGAGTAGTCGGCGAGCAGCGCGGTGAGCTCGGGCAGGCCGGCCGACCGCTCGCGCAGGAACTCGTCGTCGATCAGGCCCTCGGCCAGCATCACGTGGGCGATCGCGTGGAAGAGGGCGACGTTGGCGCCGGGACGGGGGCGCAGGTGGACGTCGGCATGGCGGGCCAGGCCCACCGCGCGCGGGTCGGCGACGACGAGCCGCGTCCCGCGCAGCACGCGCTGGAGGAGTCGCGCGCCGACCACGGGGTGCGCCTCGACCGGGTTCGCGCCCACGAGCAGCAGGCAGTCGGCGCTCTCCACGTCCTCGAAGGGGTCGGTCCCGCCCGGCAGGCCGAACGCCGCCGTCAGGCCGGCCGCCGACGGGGCGTGGCACAGCCGTGAGCAGTTGTCGACGTTGTTGGTGCCGATCACCGTCCGCATGAACTTCTGCAGCAGGTAGTTCTCCTCGTTGGTGGCCCTGGCCGAGGAGATCGCAGCCACCGCGCCGGGGCCGCCCGCCGCGACCGCCGCGCGAAGCCCTCGGGCCACGTGCTGGAGGGCTTCTTCCCAGCTCACCGGTTCCAGGCGGCCGTCGCGGCGCAGCAGCGGCCGGGTGAGCCGGTCGGGCGAGCGGAGGAACCCGTGGGCGAAGCGGCCCTTGACGCAGGCGTGGCCCCGGTTGACGGGGCCGTCGCGGGCGGGCAGCACGGCGGTCACCGAATCGCCGCTGGTGAGCACGTCCAGGGAGCAGCCGACCCCGCAGTAGCCGCAGGTGGTGCGGGTACACGGCAGTTCCGGCGCCCGGTCGCCGCCGGGCAGGCCGGGCTCGGTGAGCGCGCCGGTGGGGCAGGTGTCGACGCAGCCGCCGCACGCGACGCAGTCGGACTCCGCCCACGGCCCTCCCGTGCCGGGCGCGACCACCGTGTCGGAGCCCCGTCCGGCCAGGGTGAGGGCGAAGGTGCCCTGGACCTCGGCGCACATGCGCACGCACCGGCCGCAGGCGATGCACAGGTCCCGGTCGAGGCGGACGTACGGATGGCTGTCGTCGCGGCCCCGGCCGCCGGTTCCCCGGGCCGTGTCCGGCGCGATGCCGAGGTCGTGGCAGACCCTGGCCAGCTCGCTGCCGCCGTGCTCGCCGTCCAGGGCGTGCGGCGGCAGGACCGAGACGATGACCTCCACGGCCTCGCGGCGCAGGACGCGCAGGTCATCCGCGTCGACCTCGATCGGAGCGTCCTCAGCGGCCGGTGTCACGCACGCGGCGACCACCTTGCCGCCGGCTCTCACCAGGCAGGCGCGGCAGGAGCCGGCCGGCGTCAGGCGGTCGTCGTGGCACAGCGTGGGGAGACCGATCCCGGCCGCGCGCACGGCGTCGAGAACCGAGGCGCCCTCGGCCACGTGCGCGGTCGTCCCGCCGACCCGTACTCTCACCCGTCCCACCCCGCCAGCCGGTCGCCGAAGGCGCGGACGAGGCTGCGCACGGCCGCCGGGACGCGCCGCCCGAAGGCGCACAGACTGGCCTCACCCATGACGCGGAGCAGCCGCTCGTATTCCTCGCCCGGCTGCCCGGCCCGGACGATCTCCAGGCCGCGGCGGGACCCGACGCGGCAGGGCGAGCAGGCGCCGCAGCTCTCGGCGGCGGCGAACTCCCACACGTGGCGCAGCACGTCCGCGGGGTCGATCCGCTGGTCGAAGGCGACCAGCCCGGCGTGTCCGAGCGCCGCCCCGCGCGCGGCCAGATCCGTCTCCGACAGCGGCACGTCGAGCTGGTCCGCGGCGAGGAAACCTCCGAGAGGGCCGCCGACCTGGACGACGGCCAGTTCCGCGCCTTCGCGCAGGCCGCCGCCGAGCTCGTCGACGATCCTGCGCACCGGTGTGCCGATCTCGACCTCGTAGCAGCCGGGACGGGCGAACCGTTCGGACAGGCAGACCAGCTTGGTGCCGGTCTCCGACGGTGTGCCGCGCGCGGCGTAGGCGTTCCCGCTGTGCTCGACGATCCAGGGGATCGCGGCCAGCGTCTCGACGTTGTTCACGACGGTGGGGGCGTCCCAGAGACCGTGCTGTGTCGGGTACGGCGGGCGCGGCCGGGCGCAGCCGCGCCCGCCTTCGAGCCCTGAGATGAGGGCGGTCTCCTCGCCGGCGACGTAGGAGCCCGACCCTTCGGCCACCTCGATGTCGAGATCGACGTCGGTGCCGTGCAGCCGCCGTCCCAGATGTCCGTCCGCACGGGCCTGCTCGACCGCCATCCGCATGGTGGCCAGCGCGTGTGGGTACTCCGATCGGACCAGCACCACGCCACGGCTGCTTCCGCAGGCGAAGCAGGCCAGCGCGAGCCCCTCCAGCACCCGCTCCGGATCCGCCTCCATCAGCAGCCGGTCGGCGTAGGAGCCGGGATCGCCCTCGTCGCCGTTGGCGACCACCACCGTGCCGGGCGAACGTCCGGCGGCGGCCCATTTGGCGGCGACGGGGAACCCCGCTCCGCCGCGCCCGCGCAGCCCGGAGGCCGCCACCTCGCGCAGGACCCGTTCCGGTGCGCCGGCCCGCAGCACGTCCGGCCACACCTGCCAGGCGTCTTGCCCCTGGACGACGCCCGCCAGCACGACGGGAGCGCCCGTGACGTCGGTGGCGGGGATCGGCGGGGCGTGGGGGAGCGCGCGGCCGGAGAGCTGGGCGGCGAGCGCCGGGCCCGTGCACGGTGTGTCGCCGTCGAGACAGGCGGGGCCGGCGTAGCAGTAGCCGAGGCACCGGACACCCTGCAGGGAGACCTCCCCATCCGCGGAGACCTGATCGACGCCGACACCCAGAACCTCTTCGACCTCGCGGACGTGCCGGCCCGCCCGAGCGGCGAAGCAGGCCGCCGCGGTGCAGACCCGTACGTGGCGCCGGCCGTGCGGGGCGGCCAGGTCGGCGTAGAAGGTGGCCGGCCCGAACGCCGAGGCCGCGGGCAGCCCGAACCGCCTGGCCGTTTCAGGGGCCCAGGTCTCGGCGGATGCGTGTCCGGCCACGGCGGCCTCGGTGAGGGCGTCGAGCAGCCGAACCCCGGGACGGCCGCGACGGTCCGCCAGGGCGCGGAACGCGTCGAACCAGCTGTGAGCACCCACGTTCCTCTACATGCACCCCTGGTCCTAGCCGCCACACCCCGGCGAGGGTCAGGGTTGGGCAAGGGGCCGACCACGATCGTGCTGAGTGATTTGTGGTTACTTGTGGCTCGATGTCGGTTTCGGGAAGGTGGCGGTCGAGGGCCAGCGGGGGCGGAGGGTGATGCGCGAACCGATCGTGGCCGGCGTCGACGGCTCCGCGTCAGCGCCCGCCGCGGGGGAACGGGCCGTCGCCACAGCCTGGGTGGTCGCCGTACTGGTCGGCCTACAGTCATCTGCTGGCTGACTCCACCCAGGAGGAGGCGCGCACCGCCCGCGCCCGGGAGGTCCCGGGGCGGGAGGCGAACCCCGACGTCGCGATCACCGACGAGCAGGTGTCCGGGCGTCCCGTGGCGGCGCTCACCGAGGCGGCCGGGGCGGCGGACCTCGTCGTGGTCGGCTCGCGGGGCCGTGGCGGCTTCTCCTCGGCGGTGCTCGGCTCGGTCGGCCACGGCGTGCCGCACCACGCGCGCTGCCCCGTCGCGGTCGTCCGCCCGCCGGAGCCCCCGCTCCAGGTCGCCTGAGGCCGTTCACGGCTCCGGCGGCCGGGGGGCCGAGTCCGACGGCTCGGCAGGCCGCTCGGTGCGCCCCGCCGAGTCGTAGATCTGACCCACTTGATCGACGGGAACTGCTCAAGCGTCGGCGTGATCTCATAGGCGATGGTGAAGGCGGAGCCTCCACCGGCGAGCGGACCGGCCAAGTGGACCCTGGCGATCCCGTGCCTGACGGTCAGCTTGCTGAAACCGGTGGCCTTGGAGCCGACGAAGCGCAGCCCGTGCGCCCGCTCGGCCTGGGGCGGACCGGCGAACAGCCGCTGCAACGCGCCGTAGGCGGTCGCCGGCGGCCTCACCGGGCGTGTCACGGCCCTCGCGTACCTCATGTGATCGGCGGAGTCGAGGAAGTAGTCGCGCACCGGCACGGTCCGGTAGGGCGTGGCGATGTCGACGACGACCCTGCTGGGCCGGGTGAGCGCATCGAGCAACTGCTCGTGATCGATCCGGTGAGAGGGGCGTCATCGGCGCCGTCCATCAGCATGACGTGCTGCGGGTCTTCACCCGCTCCGCCGCCGAACTGGAGACGGACGTCAGGGCGGTGCTCAAGGACGCCGGCTCGTTCTCCGTCGAGGCGGACGGAGGCGTGGTGCGGATCAGCGGCCGAGTGCGCTGGACGTCGCAGATCCTCGCGCTGGCGGAAGCGGTCCGCTCCGTCGAGGGCGTCGTCGAGGTCGTCTCCGAGGTGGCCGCCGACCACGACGACTGATCGCCAGGCTCCATTCCATGACGGCCTCCTCATCGGCGGAGCTGGCACCTTCAGCCCACTCCGCCATCGCCAGAGGTGACAGGGGCGAAAGTCCCGCGGAATCGCGACTTCGTGCTCGGGTACTCGGGCGCGTACGCCCTCATCCTGATGCCGAAGGCCTGAGAGAGAGGAGCCCGTCGATGCGATGGGACGAGATGTCGCAGAAGCAGCGGAGCTGGCTGCTGGTGCTGGCGTCCGCGGAGTTCGCGGCCACGACGGCCGCGGCGGTGGATCTCTGGTTCCGGCCACGGGCGGACGTACGGGGGCGCAAGGGGCTGTGGTGGCCGGCGATCTTCGTGCAGCCGGTCGGCCCCCTCGCCTACCTCCTGTGGGGACGGCGTCGCCGGTCATGATCTCGGCGTGGAAGCTGCTGGACGGTTTCCAGACCCGACCGGTGAACCCCATCGTCGGATGGCTGCTCCGCACGCCGTTGCAGGACCTGCTGTCGAGGCGGGTCATGCTGCTGACGGTCACGGGCCGCAGGAGCGGGGCCGCCATCCGGCTGCCCGCCCAGTACGAACGGCACGGCGACACGCTCACGGTGACGAGCAGGCCGTCGCGGCTGTGGTGGCGCAACCTCGAGGGCGGCGCGCCCGTGCGGATCACCCTGGACGGCGTACCCCGCGAGGGGCATGCCGAGGTCGGCCGGGCCCCCGCGGGCCCGGTGACGGGCGGCTCGGGCGCCGGCACGGCGATGCCGGCACCGGTCGTCGTGACGGTCCGCCTGACGGCGGCCCGCCGCGCGTTCGATGCGTCCAGTCGGGTGCCGACGCTCGTGCAGAACACCAGGTCGGGATCTTGCCATGCCGCGCCCGCCTTGAGCTTCTGAGCGGCTTGGCGGGTGTGGTGCTCCTGCCCTCCGCAATGCCGCTGCTCAGCCGTCCTTAAGAGCCCTCCGTGACCTCACGACAGCGGGCGCTTGAGCGCGGCTCCGCGGGCCGGCCGCCCAATCTGGTAGAAAGCCGCCCATGACCACCATCCCGCGGCCCAGCTTCATCTCCCTGCTGAGCGCCCTGGCCGTCGGCGCGGTATTCGGCGGGGTGTTCGGCGCCGCCACCTCGCTGGCCAACGCGGCGGCCACTACGACCGTGGATGTGGAAAGCACCGAGGCCACCACCCGAGGGTGGTCGATCATGGAGATCGTCAGCATCCTGCTGGACGCCGGCTGGGCGTGGGCGGGACTGGGGGTGCTGGCGGGATGGTGGGCCACCCGTGGCATGGGGGGTGTCCTCACGGGCCGCCGGTTGGCGCGGGGCGCCGTCGTCGGCGTGGTGGCCTTGCTCGCCGCCACCGCTGCCTACTACATCGCCGACACGATCGTCCACGACGTCTCGTCCGGCTCCTACGTCGATGACACGGTCTACTGGTGGGTGGCGAGCGCCTTGTTCGGTCCGGTACTCGGTGCCATCGGAGCCTGCGCTGGGCATCCGGGAGCGATCGGTGTGCTCGCCCGGCTGACCGTGCCGGTGGGCGCGGCCGTCCAGATGGCCGTGCTGCCACCGGGCAGGAACGATGTGCTCAGGAACATCGGGCAGTGGGTCGTGTGGACGGCGGCCGCTGTGACTGTCGGCCTCGTGTTTGCCTGCTTCCTGCGCGTACGGTGGCGAGCCTCAAGAGCCGAGGCGGCGCGAAACGATCCCCGGTGAGGCGGGAAGCGATCTTCAGTTGGCCCGTATCGGTCCAGCTCATAGGTACCCGTGAACACCCCCAGCAGGCGGCGATCCGTTCGAAGGCGAACACGTTGGCCGGTGTCTTGCCCACCATGAATCGCTTGACGGCGCGCACCAGCTCTCGGTGCAGCACCCGATCCCACAGCGGGTGCTCCAGGTCGTACGCCAGTCGACTCGCCATAAGCTCAGGCATGCCTGATCCCCTGCGTACGGGGTGTTCACGTGTACGGCTGAGCTGGGTGTATCCGGAGGTCCCGTGATCGTTTCCCGGGCCGACGTTGATCGTTTCCCAGGCTGTCTGTCCCATGGCTAGCATCCCGCCATGCGTCTTTATGTGCGAGAGTTCGACGGGTCCTCGGATCGCACGTTGCTGGTCATCCACGGTGGCCCAGATTGGGATCATAGTTATCTGGTGGAGCCGCTGAGGATGTTGGCTGGTGAGCATCGCCTGCTGTTTCCCGATCTGCGTGGTTGCGGCCGCTCCGCCGCAGCCGAGCCGCTAACTCCCGACGCGATGGTGGCCAATCTCGTCGAGCTCATCGGCGCCTCGCAGGTGGATGTCCTCGGCTTCTCCTACGGCGGTCTGATCGCGCAGCGGTTGGCGATTCAGGCCCCTCACCTGGTCCGCCGTCTGATTGTCGCCTCCAGCAGCGTGCTTCCGGTGCCGGCCGATGCGTTCGAGGGGTGGGAGGAGTACGAGCGCCGCTACGCCGCGTACCCATCGATCTGGGACACGTCGCCGCTGGAAGGAGCCGAGCTCACGCGGGCTGAGGCGTTCGCGACGGCTCCGTTGAACGTCTGGCGGCAGGAGTCGCTGGCCGAGTATGTCAGGCGTCTGGAGCAGGTGACCTTTACCAGCAGCTACCTGCGAGCCTGGCGGGAGGGCCGTCTTCCTTCGGCCCGTCACCCCGACGCTGTCGAGCGCTTGTCGGGGATACCGCTCTTCTTGCTCCAAGGACGGTATGACATGACGTTTCCGGCTTCGTTGGTGGCGTTGACGCCGTGCACGGATGCGGTCGTTCTGGATGAGGCGGGGCATATGGCGCACGTCGATCAGCCCGGGGCGTGGCTGGCTGCGGTGACTCGTTTCCTTGCTGCTGCTTCCTCGTGATCCAGAAGGTCTGGTCCGCGAAAAGCGGGCGCTCCGCCTGGCATCCTGTGCCATGCAGATGTCGATCTTCGTCGTGGTGGTGACCGCGAGCATTTCCGCGGGTCCGTAACCGCCACAAGATCCCGTCGATCACCTGCCGATGACCGCGCCAGGGACGTCCTGTCCATCGGTCACCGGCAGCAACGGCTCGATCCGCGCCCACGCCCTGTCGGTCACCTCGCCGCGTCGCACCACGACAACCGTTCAACCGTGCACCTAGATCATTTGTCAGACACTCTCTAGCTCATGACCAGGGAACCAGTTGGCCCTCATGGGCCCAGCAGCCCTCATCCCTGGCGATCCCGCCTTGGAGCCAGTCTCTTTGGATTACCTTCCGTAGCCGCGGAGGTGAAACGCCTGATCTTCTCTCATCTAGGGTCTCTGGTCTTGCAGACCGGGGTGATCGGCACCGCAGGCCTCCTTCGGCGGCCCACGGCATCGAGCTGGCGGTCTGGCCCGGAATCCGATTCGCCTGGCCAGGCGGAAGAACACCTCGCAGGCGACCCCGTACGACATGGCCTTGCCCAGCGGCACGGAGTACGCACCTGACCCGTTCCAACATGCCGTACAGACCCTCAGATACTGTGCGCCAAGTAGCCGCTCACGCTACTTGAAGTGCTTGGCGCACTGCTGAGAGCAACCCAAGATATCGGCTGGCATCACAAGGTGGAGCGGATGCGGTCGCGAAGCTGCCCGGCTGATTCGGCGAGGTTCTGCATCGAGATCGTTTCGGGATCGGGGGGCGGGGGCGCGCCGAAGACGAGCAGACCGGTCAGCTTGTCCAGCATGTCGGCAGCGTCTCGGCGATCGAGCTGGGGGTAGGTCTGTAGCTGATCGCCGATGGCCAGCAGGAGTCGGGTCGCTTCGGCGGCGGCTTCACGCTGGTGATGACGCTCGGCTTCGGGGTCGGGACAGCCCGCGACAAAGGAGGTCTCGTGATGGCGCATCGCGAGGTCCGCCCAAACCCGGGCAACATCGACCCGGTGGTCGCCTTCCAGGTATTTGTAGGCCCGGCGGGCGAGCTCGGCAGCTCTGACTCCCGGCTCTGTGTTCGATGACCCATGGGTGAGGAGTCCGATGAGTTTCCGCAGGAGTCCGGCAAGGCCGAGTAGGTCGTCGGACCCAAGATCTGGGTCGGGAAGTGCTTCGGCCATGGGCTCGGCGATCGCTGCCGCGCGTTGTGCTACCTCGCGCTGCTTCGCAAGTTCGGCGTTGCCGAGATCCGGGTTGCCGGCCCAGTGGCCGAACCAGTAGCCGGTCTCGTGATGGCGCATGGCGAGGGCTGTGTAGGCCTGCGCGAGGTCGACCCGGTGGTCGCGGTCGTGCATGTTCGCATAGACGATGTGCACCAGCTCACCGGCGTGGTCGCTGGGCGCCGAGTCGGCCGAGCCGAAGCTCGCGAACCCGATCAGCATGTTCAACATGCCCGCGATGCGTCCCAGGTCCTCCTCCGAGACCTCGGAGGACGGCAGGGACCGTACGATCGGGTCCAAGATCGAGAGCGCTTCGGCGGCGGCTTCGCGCTGATGGAGTTGCTCGACTGCGTCGCCGGGCCAGGCCGCGACGACGAAGGAGGTCAGGTGGTGGACTTGCGCTTCGTTGGTCCATACTCCGGCGATGTCCACCGAGTGGTCTCCGGGAGACCGGGCGTAGAGGTCGCGGGCCAGGCTTGCGGCGTCAGACGCGTCGGCGCTGATGGGAGAGCCGAAAGCGAGGTAGCCCATCAGATCGACGATCTGGGACGCGAGGATCACGAGTTCGTCTTCTTCTTCGGACGCGAGGAACTGGTAGATGTCCCATGCGTTGTGCGCTGCCGCGAGCTGGACGGGCACGTTGTCCGGGTGGGCGCTTCGGGCGGTGCTGTGCCATTGACCGGCGAGGTCGCGGAGCTGATCGTCGCCCAGGCCGGGATTGTCCAACCGTGCCCGCCGGAATTCGTCGAGGCCTTGCAGGGTGGCGGCGCGAGCGTCGAGGTATTTGCCCGCGCCGAAGAAGGCTTTTGCGCGCTGATAGGTGGCGTCAATGACGGCGTGGTGCCATTGGGGGCACGCGGCTGAGTTGTCGCCGCGGTGGGGTACGAGGTGGTTGCGGAAATCTAGGACGAGGGGCGTGTCGCACTGCGGGTGGCGGATTTCCAGATAGCCGTCGTGGCCGTTGGGCGCGTTGAGGTAAGGGCCTTCCACCAGGTGTGTGGTGCCGAAGGATTCGGGGAGGAGCTGACCGTCCATCCTGAGGATGCGCGGACGGTACTTTTCCCCTTCGGCCCACGTCCGGAATAGGAAGCTGTGACCGTCCGCCGCGTTGAACAGGTAGTCGGTGGCGTAGTCGAGCGGGTCAGGAAGCTGATTGCGGTCCAGGGTCTGCTCTTTGAATTCGGCGAATGTCATCGGGGCGGGAGCGTCCGGATCGCCCGGGGTCCGCAGTTCGAGGACATAGATGAAGCCGAGGCTGTCCAGCGGCTCCACCAGCTGGGCCCCGCCGGGCGGGGTTCGATACGCGGCGACGTAGTAGCCCAGATCGCCATGGTCGATGAAGAACCAGCCGCGCTGGCCCGCGGGAAACCCTGGCAACCTGAGATTTCCGCCGCACGCGAAGCCGAGGTGCACGCAGGTGTTGACGCCGCGTTCGGTATAGGGATCGAATCGGATGAGGTCGGCGAAGAACGGATCGGCGTGCCGTGGCAGGAGGGTCGTGGCCTGAGGTACGGCGCATCCGTTGGTTCCCGTTCTCGACATGACCACGTTGTCGCTGCCACTTCCGCTGTTGAGGAACGTTCCTCCGGCCGTAAGCAGGAAAGATGGTGACTTGTAGTAGATTTCGACACCCCCGTCGGGTTGCTCGCCGTGCGGCGGGATGGGACGGGTGCCGTGGTAGAAGGTGTGTTGATAGGCCGCTTGCTCGGTGAGCGACAGAATGTATGCGGCCGCGGGCGGGCGATAGCTGCCGGCCGCGAATAACAGTGCCTCGGGCAGCCAGTTGTCGTCGAACCACATCGACGGAGTGCCATCGGGTGCGGTCGGCCCGAAGTACGCCAACGAGAAACCGGTCAACGGGTGACCGTCTTTCCACATCAGGCCATTGAGTTCGCCCGTGGCCGCGTTGACGTGTTCACGGCGGCGACGGAAGGGGCCGGCATGTCTGTGCCGGCAACTGGAGACTGCGAATTTGACGGCCAGATAGTCCAGTACATGGCGCGCGGCGGTGCGCAGCGGTGGGTCGGTAGAGAATTCGTAGAGGTTGAGCAGCGAGTGCACCGTCGGTCGGTTGTAGGGGCGTGAATTGAACTCTAGCAGATCGTATTTGGCCCAGACCTGCAGCATGTTCATCAGCCAGTCGGCGAGCCCATTTTTCAGATTGTCGTACTGGTCGTCCTGAGTGAGTTCGAAGTAGATCTGATTGGCAAGGAATCGTGACGACTCGATCATGAGTACATGGTTCTCAGTTTCCGGCCCGACACCGATGACGGGCACGGCTGTGTAACTTTCGATGTCTTCGTCGTGACCGCCATGCAGCTCCAGTGGAATCAATTTTGACATCATCCAGGTAATGAGTGACTCGGTCAGCTGTTGGCGGTAACGCAGCATGATGGTCATCAAACCTTTGATGGTCATGTCGTATTCGCCGTCGGTGCCCATGGGAGACTTGGGATTCATCTGACGTAGCGCCACGGCCACTTGAACGGAGCTTCGCGGCTGCCCCTCGCTGCGATAGTCACTCTGCTGCCGCATCATGTGCAGGTGCGCGATCAGTTGGAACGTCACGTCCTCACCGTCGCTGGGCATATTGCGTAGATCGAAGGGTTGGGTGCGGATGTAGTGTTCGGCGACCGCGTTGATTCGGTCTCGGTGGCTCGCCGCTGCGTGCTCGGGGCTGCCATCGAGAGCGGGCCGGTCCAGATGCGGACTGATCGGCTGGTGCCAGAACTTCAGTTTCGCAGCGAATTGCTGCCCGGTGAAATCTGTGACCTTGATCAGGTAATTCCTCGATGACTCCGTGTCCCACGGAACGCCTGCGTTACGCACGGGATAGAAACGAGCATAGCCGGAGCTGTATCCGTTCTGCGCCCATTTCAGCCACTCGATCTCGTTCGAATTGATGGTCTGGGAGTGTTCCGCGCCTTGGCCGACATCCAGGTTGAATGCTTCAACAGTGTTGTCGAATGTCCCAAGAGGTGCGGCAACATCGGTGTAACCCCAATAGATGTGCACCGCGCGGGCGTCTCGATAGCCGGCGAGCGTAGCTCTGGGCCCGTACTGCGGGAAGGTGGCGATTACGCCTCGCTCGAAGGTTTGGCTGCGGCCACCGCCGTCTGCTGCGACCGAGGGTCCGACCGGCGCCCCGAACACCCCATCGCCTGCGCCGAAAACATGCCAACGCTCAGCGATGAGTGGATCATCGGGAACCGCAGCCTCAGCTGGAACAGCGGCCGGATCGATCGTGAAACGAATCAGCGGGGTCCACCCCTGAACACTGGACTCGCCACCGAACAGGCCCGGGGCATCGACACCCTTCACCTTGAACGCGTATTCACCGAAATCGTGGAGTCGCACAAAGTACGTTCCGCGCCGCACGCCAGGCAGCTCCGGAAGTTTGAACCCACTCAGTTCCAGGTTTGCATGACCTGCACCGGTGAAGGGCTGCGATCCATCCCGCCTGTACAGGACGTCGATGCGGAAGTAGTCGTAGTGCAGCTGCGACTCGCGTGTCACCGACCAGTCGAAGACCATCTCACCGCCGAGACGGAAGACAGTAAGCACCATCTCCTGATCGGGCATCCATGCGATCACGCCGTGCTCGAAACTCTGCCGTCGTCCGCGCTGACCGTCGTTGAGATCCATTTCAACGCTGACGGGAGCGCCAAGAGGGCCATTCTCCGCCAGCAGTTCCTGCCAGCGCTCGCCGATCAGCCCGGCAACGGGAAACGATGCGTTCGGCATGGAGTCCTCCATCACATCTGTGCCGATGGCGGCAGTACCCGCGCCGACTCAGTCGCGAGCACCCATTGCGTCCGTGCTCCGGAGCGATCAGTGTTCGCCGAGCTGTGGCCGGCTTGGGTGGTCCCTCTTCCCCGAGATCCTGGCCCTGAGGGGATTATCGCGCCAACTCCTGGGTCAAGCCACAGCTGGATGCGGCCACACCATGTGGTTACCTGCCCTCTGGGGGTCACGTCCACGGACGTGGTGTATGAATCGACCTTCACGTGATCCTGTTTCTGCAGGTCAAGTGGTAAGTGTCTGTGGGAGTGAGTTCTGGGTCGACGCGTGAGCGGCAGGCTGCGCAACCGCCCGAAAGCGCGGTTTCTGTCACCGCGCCGCCTCTCGCAGACGTCGGCGCCGTGCTCCGGCAACGCGAGACGCGTGCCCGCAACCTCGTCGGCGAACTGGCCCGGGCCTTCGGCTGCCACACCCTGGACGATGTCATGAGGAAGGAACTGGTCACGCTGTTCTCACAGAGGTGAGCGCGCAGGGGGCCGGGTGGTGCGGAGGTAGCAGACGGCGAGGCCATGCAGGGCTGCGGCCCAGCCGGTCGCGCAGGAGCACAGGCAGCAGCGCGCCCCCGAAGGCCAGGACGGGTTGTCATGCCGATGACCCCAGGAACCCGCACTTATCAATAAAAGCGATTGATTCCTGCTGCATCAATCGCTCTCAACGATATTCTGGTGCCATGGTTGACGTGGAGCTGCGCCACCTGAGGACGATGGCCGCCATCGCCGAGGAGGGGACATTCGGCCGGGCGGCGGTTCGCCTCGGCTACACCCAGTCGTCGGTGAGCCAGCAGATCGCCGCGCTGGAGAAGGCCGTCGGCGGGGCCGTCTTCGACCGGCCGGGAGGTCCCAGGCCGGTGCGCGCCACTCCTCTCGGCGAGCTGGTCCTGGCCCACGGGCGTGATCTGCTCGCGAGGTCGGAGGCGCTGACCGACGCCGTCGATCGGTTCAAGGCGGGGCACGGCCGGATCGACATCGGCACCTTCCAGGGCGCGACCCGGCTGATCCTGCCGGCAGTGGTGCGCGGGTTGCTGAGCGAGCACCCCGGCTGCGACGTCAGGCTGTCGGAAGTGGCACCGGAGAACCCGAACATCGGAGATCTCGACCTGTTGTTCCACTACGACCGCATCGACGGCGACGTCGAACACGTCGAGCTGCTGGACGAGCCTCACCTCCTGGTGGCCGCCGCGGGCGCGTTCCCCGACGGTCCGGTGCCGGTCGAGCTGCTCGACGACACTCCCATGGTCGCCTGGCCGCCCACCGTCCACCAAAGATGGCTGGAACGGGAGCTCGCCGGCGCGGGCGCCCGGCCGCGGATCGTGTTCCGCACGTCCGGCCATGAAAGCGTCGTGTCGATGGTGCGGGTGGGCCTGGGCTCGGCGGTGTTGCCCTGGCTCGCCCTCCTGGGGTCGGACGTCTGGTCCGACGACCGGCTCCGCATCCATCGGCTGGAACCGCCGCCCACCTGTACGTGGTACCTGTGCCGGCCGGCCGGGCGCACCCGGTCGCCACTGGCGGCCCGGGCCATCGACCTCGCCGTCGCGGCCGCCGCCGAACTGGCCGGCCAGATGGACCACGGTATATCGCTGTAGGCGATCGACTCGATCGAAAATCATAGCTTTTCGCGATGAGGTAGCCAGGCTTAGCGTGCCGGACATGAACGCCAACCAAGATCACCCTGAGCGGCTCCTCGACGTCAACGGCATAAAGCTCTGCGTCCAGACGTTCGGCGACCCGGCCGCGCCCGCCCTGCTGCTCATCGGCGGTGCCGAGGCGTCGATGGACTGGTGGGACGACGAGTTCTGCGAGCGCCTCGCCGCCGGCGGCCGGCACGTCATCCGGTACGACACCCGGGACACCGGCCGCTCCACGACCTTCCCGCCCGGCGCGCCGCTGTACGGAAACGACGCCCTGCTCGACGACGCCGTCGGCCTGCTCGACGAACTCGGCATCGCGGCCGCCCACATCGTCGGCGTCTCCATGGGCGGCGGAATCGCCCAGCACCTGGCCGTGCGCCACCCCGGCCGGGTCGCCTCCCTGACGCTCATCGCCACCAGCCCGGGCGGCCCCGGCGGCTCCGACCGCCATGACCTGCCGCCGATGAGCGCCGAACTGGCGAAGCGGTTCGCCGAGGGCGGCGACCAGACGCCCGACTGGTCCGACCGCGAGGCCGTCATCGCGTACTACACCGACGGCGAGCGCACCTTCGCGGGCACCATTCCCGTCGACGAGGAGCGGATGCGCAGCATCGCCGGCCGCGTCTGGGACCGCAGCCCGTCCCCTGCCTCGGCGCAGAACCACTGGCAGCTCGACGGCGGCGAGCCCGTCCGCGCCCGCCTCGGCGAGATCGCGGCGCCCACGCTGGTGTTGCACGGCACCGCGGACCCGCTGCTCCCGTACGGGCACGGCGAGGCGCTGGCGCGAGAGATCCCGGGAGCCCGGCTGGTCCCGCTCAAGGGCATGGGGCACCAGATGCCGCCGCCGGAGCTCTGGGACGTCGCGATCCCAGAGATCCTTTCGGTCTCCGGCGGAGAGCGCCCGTGAGCCGGTTGCGATCGGCACTCTGGCTGCCGCTCTTCGACGAGCTCGCCGACCCGCGGGCGGTGGCGAACCTGGCCGCCGACGCGGAGGAGGCCGGGTGGGACGGCTGCTTCGTGTGGGATCACCTGTCCTGGCGGGAGCCGGTCCAGCAGGTCGCCGACTCGTGGACCACGCTGGCGGCGATCGCGACCGCCACCGAGCGGCTGCGGCTCGGTCCGATGGTGGCGACGCTGGCCCGCCGGCGGCCGGCCAAGGTGGCGCGGGAGACCGCGACACTGGACCAGCTGAGCGACGGCCGCCTCACCCTGGGCGTCGGACTCGGCAGCGATCGGTTCGGCGGTGAGCTGTCCAGGACCGGCGAGCAGCTCGACGACCGGCAACGGGGGCGGATGCTCGACGAGTCCTTGGCCATCCTGACCGCCGCGTGGTCCGGAGAGCCGGTGCGCCACCGCGGCGAGCACTACACCGTCGACGACATCACGTTCCTGCCGCAGCCGGTTCAGCGGCCAGGGGTGCCGGTATGGGCCGCCGGATTCCCCGGCAACGTCAAGCCGATCCGCCGGGCCGCCCGGCTCGACGGCTTCTTTCCGATCAACCTTGAGCACCCCGACCAGCTCGCCGAGGTCGCCGGCGCCCTCACCGAGCTGCGACACGGTGACATGGGCTCGTACGACATCGCCGTCAGCCTGCCCGCCGGCGTCGACCCGCTGCCGTACGCCGCCGCCGGCGCGACCTGGTGGCTGACGGAGTTCGACCCGGGTGTACGGCTCGACACGGTACGCGGCGTACTCCGCGACGGCCCCTGCCAGCGCCCGCGGCCCCATGGACACCCCGATCGTGTCGGGCGGCCAGGGGCATGAGACCGCCGCCGCCAACCCTCGGTTCGTGAGTCAGGTCATGCGGCTCGCCGGGCTGTCGCGGCGGGTCGCGTCCGTGCGCACGGGGGCGACAGTGCTGGCCGCCCGATTCCCGCACGTACGGGTCGACCCCGCTCCGGTCTTCGTACGGGACGGCATGGTCACGTACCTGGAAAGGCCGGGGGACCAGGCGCAGGTGAGCATGTGCAACCGGGTTGCGCACGCCGGCCAGGTGCTGGTCCGGCGGGTCGTCGACCACGTGGTCAGCCATCTGGACGAGGACCTCGGTGTCGCCCGTCCGGCCGCGCTCGCCGGGGTGAGCGAGCGGCATCTGAGCAGGCTGTTCGTCGAGTGCGTCGGCCGGACTCCCTCGCGGCCGGTGCGCGAGACGCGGCTCGAAGCGGCCGTCCAGTTGCTCACCGGCACTCGTGAGCCGGTCGCGGCCATCGCCCGGCGGTGCGGGCTCTCCTCCGCCGAGTCCTCGCGGCGGGCGTTCGTGGCGTGGGCCGGGGTTCGCCGTCGCGTTTCTGCAGGAGATCATGACGCTTCCGTTCGCCGCCGACGGCACAGAGCCCCGGCCCGGGGGGGTTCCCGGACCGGCGCTCTCGTGTGTCAGCCGCCGGCGCTGAAGGACCTCGCGCCGTTACCGTAGACGGTCATGTCCACCCAGGGGTGCGATTCCTGTATGCAGGAGACGTACGGGACCAGGCAGAAGACGCCCTGGGTCCGCTTGCGCCATTGGGTCGCTCCCCGGCCGCCGTTGCTCACGAGCGACTCGTGACCCTTGAACGACCAGCCCACCATGTAGACCTCGGCCCACCTGGTGTAGAAGTGGGCACTGGTGATCCGGGAGCCGTCGCGGCAGTAGTCCATTCTCTGGAAATACTTCCAGAGCCATTGGCCGACGCGGTTCTTGCCGCCCCGGTAGCCGGTGTAGATCCAGCAGGAACTCACCATGATCTGGGTCCGTTCCTCCGCCGAGACGGTGACATCGTTCTGGGCGAGCTTCGCGAGATAATCCTCGCTGGAGATGGAGTCCAGCGGTTCCTCGCCGTTCTCCGTGGTGGCCAGTTCGGTGTCGGGATCCGTAAGAGACGACGAGACCTTCTGGGACGTCCTGCTCTCCGCTCCCGCCACGGGCGCGAACATCAAGCAGGCGAGCGCCGCCGCCAGCAGCACGACAAACGCATGCCGTACGGGCGGAATACGCCTTCGCGAGCTTCTCATGGCTGTCCTTTTCCGCGATTCCCAAGAATCGCATATCGGCCTGAACGAACGAACCCTTCACCGGTAGTACGTTCCTGGCCGGCGAGCTCGACAGAATTCATCGCCGATTTCCGGCCGGGCGGTTCATGGCCCGCCGCACGGGAGCTGTCGCACGGCGATACCGCATCTCGACGGCGGCGGCCGATTCGCCGCGCGCGACACCGATCTGTCCCCAGGTGGCGCCTTCCATTCGCAGGCGGAGCACATGGCGGATCTCGGGGTCGAGCAGTGCGATCAAGGGTGCCGCACGCCTGGCCTCGTCCCCGTCGGCCACGGCGTCCTCGAAGCCGTGGGGGCGTGGCATGAGTGCCGCGTGGCGGCGTAACACCAGTTCGCGAGCCGTCCGGCGGTGGTGGTCGACCACGAGTCGCGCCGTGACGGTGGCGAGGAAGGCCCACGCCCGTTCCTCCTCCAGGCCGGCGAAGGTGGCGGTACGCAGCAATGCGTCCTGGACGACGTCCTCCGCGTCCGCCCCCGCCCCCATGCGTAACGCCAAGGCCAGCAGTCGCGGCCGGTATGCCATCAGGACATGCCAGCGTTGTTCTGTGACATTCATGCCACGGCCCTCTCCGTTTTCATGCATACGAAAAAGCCCGGACAAAGTCGCCCCGTAAGATTGCAGACATGCGGAACCGCCGCACCAGGACCACCGCCGGACGTTTCCGGGCCACCTGAGCATGGCCCGATTGACCCCGGCCCGGCTTATCGCACGCGCCGGGCGGTCACCCCTATGACCATCAATTCAGATTCCGGACGCACACCGACGCGCTCATGGCCGGCTCCCGCCCCCCTGCATTTCCCCTCCGTTCGAGGCGCCGGGCCGCCTCCGACCGGCCTTCGCTCTCGCTCTCGGCTCTGAACCGATCGAAGCAGTTTGCGACCTTGTCCGGATCGAGCGGGGAGCGCGCCGTCCGGATCCATGGGATTCCCGTCCGCTTGCCAGGGCACCGGGAGATCAAGTGATTCCCGGCCGCACCCGTCACCACCCACCGAGCGACTGAATGATGTGCCGTCGGCGATTTCGCAGAGGTTTCCCGTGGTCATGGTCCACGGCGGGCCCGGAGTCCCCGACTGTCTCGCCCCGGTCGCCGGCGTCATCGACGACCTGTGCCTGGTCCGCCGCTACGACCAGCGCGGTACCGGTGGCTCGTGCTGGGAGGGAGAGCACACGATCGCCCGCCATCTTGACGACTTGGCGTTGTTGCTCGATGAGGATCTCGACCTGCGCATGGACGACGGACACGTCCGCATCCACGGCGAGGGCGGCAGCGTGCGCACCGTCCTGCTGGACGACCGCGGCTACGTCACCCTGCTCAAGCTCCATCTGGCCCGCGCCCGCCACCACCGAACTCATCAACGAGCTTCAGCTCTCTGCACTCAAGATCCTTCTCAGTGCCGGCGGCTGTCCACCGGTTCCTCAACCGCGGGCACGGCCCGGTCATGGAGTGGCAGGAGAACGTGGTGCTGGTGGGGAGCGCGGCAGGAGCGGGCGGCCGGCTGAGCGTACGGGTCGAGCGGACGCTGGACGACTGGAGCCTGCCGGGCGACCGCCGCGAGCGCGGCCGCTCGTTGTTCGAGCAGGGCCGGATGCTCAGGAAGCGGCCGGCGGCCGAGGCGTGCCGGCCCGTGCCCCGCGTCCGCCGTCCTCCTGCCTGACCTCGGGCGCCGGGGCGATGCGCCGTACCACCACGCCGAGCAGCCATTCCGCCGGCACGTAGCCGAAGTGCCGCGAGTCGCGCGAGGCCGCCGCGTTGTCGCCGAGCACGACCAGGCATCCGTCGGGCACGACCCGGCCGGGAGCGTGCGGCAAGGAGGCGATCTCGCGGGGAACCGGGTCACCAGGCACGGCGGTCACGCGCTTGACCACCCGGAACGGCTCGTCCGCGGGTTCCCGCGCCGCGACGGGCCTTCCGGCCGGCTGCCGGCCGTTCACCGGTCGGCCCGACGGCGCACGGGGGTCGGTGGTGAGCGCGGCCTCGGCCGCCATCTCCGGCCACATCTCCGTGAGGCTGCCGACGAGCAGCACCACCTGGCCGCGCCGGACCGCGTCCAGGGACGCCCGCCGGACCAGCACCCGGTCGCCGTCGCGGAACGCCGGCTCCATGCTCACGCCCGCCACCGTGATGACGAGGTAGCGACGGCGCAGCCGGACGGCGACCGCGGCCGACGCCCCGAGGACGCACCCCGCCGCCGCCAGCAGTGCCAGGACGGGTCTCAACGGCGTTCCCCTCCACTCATCGCGTCACCGGCTCGACGGGCTCCTCGGCGTAACCGGCCGCCTGAACGCTGAACAGCCGGGCGTACGTGCCCCGGGCGGCGAGCAGGTCGGCGTGCCGCCCCTGTTCGACGACCAGCCCGCCGGACAGGACGACGATGAGGTCGGCGTCCCGGATCGTGTTGAGGCGGTGGGAGATGAGCAGGCTGCTGCGGCCGTCGCGCATCCTCCGCAGCCGCTCGTGCACCTCGTGCTCGGCCTCGGGGTCCAGGCCCGCGTTCGGCTCGTCGAGGATCATCAGGTCCCGGTCCTCGCGGAGGAAGGCCCGCGCGAGGGCCACCCGCTGCCACTGGCCGCCGGACAACATCACCCCGTTCCCGGGGTCGTCGGCCTCGTCGTCGGCGAAGAACAGGCGGGTCAGCAGCGTCCCGTAGCCGTGGGGCAGGCGGGACAGGGTGCCGTCGATCCCGGCCCGGACGGCCGCGCCGCGGATGCGGTCCAGGTCGCCGAGCGCCGTCAGGTCGCCCATGGCGATGTTGTCGGCCGCGCTGAAGTCGTAGGTCATGAAGTCCTGGAGCACCGCGCCGACGCGGCGGCGTAACTCCTCCACGGGCACGTCGCGCAGGTCCACCCCGTCCCAGAGGATCGCCCCCCGGGTGGGGTCGTAGAACCGGCACAGCAGCTTGACCAGCGTGCTCTTGCCCGCGCCGTTATGGCCGACCAGCGCCGTCGAGGCGCCGTGGGGGAGGAAGAGGGTGACGCCGCGCAGCGCCCACGGATGGTCGTCGCTGTAGCGGAACCAGACGTCGCGCAGTTCGATGCCGCGGCGAAGCGCGGGCAGCGGCGCCGGGTCGTCCGGCGGGGGCAGGTCCGGCCCGGCGTCGACCACCGCGACGTAGTGGCCGAACAGGAGCACTTGGTGGTGCGCCCCGGCCATCGACGTGATCAGCCCGCCGAGCGCCCCCTGCAGACCGGCGACCACGGCCACGAACATCGACACGTCGCCCACCGTCACCTGCCCCCGCCCGGCGGCCACGACGACCCACACCAGCCCGCCACCGGCGATGACCGCCGACAGCGCCGCCAGCGCCCCCTGGACGACGACCTCCCGCCGGTCCGTCCGCCGCCGGGCCTCGTCGGCGGCGCGCCGCTCGGCGACCAGCCGACCGCGGAGATAGGGGCCGAGGCCGAACAGCCGGATCTCCTTGGCCGCCGCCGCGCTGGCGAGCAGGTCGCCGTACAACATCTGCCGCCGTTCCGTCGGACCGATCCGCCACATCATCGCGGCGCGCCGCCGGGACAGCTGCAGCTCCAGGATCACCGTGGGGACGGCGGCGGCCAGCACGACGACGGTGAACCCCGTGCTGATCACGGTCAGCGAGCCGAGGAACCCGGCCAGGGTGAGCGCCCCGCGTACCACCTCGAACACCGCGTCGGCGGTCCTGGCCGGCGCGGACGCGCTCTGCTGGGCCAGCCGGAGCCGGTCCTGGAAGTGCGGATCCTCGAACCTGGCGATCCCCGCCACCTGCTCGACCGCGGCGAACAGCTCGTCGTGCCCGCGGAGGGCGGCCCTGCGGTCCATCTCGGCCCGCAGGTACTGGGCGACGCGCGGCACGACCCCGAGCGCGATCCCCGCCGCCGCGAGCCCGGCCGCGGGCCCCACCAGCCCGGACGGCGAGCCCGGCGCGGACGTCAACCGGTCCAGGACGGCCTTCGTCAGCCAGGCCACCGCGATCGGGATCACCGCGACCGCCGCCGTGCACACCAGGTACGCCAGGCCGTGCAGGGGCGCCGAACGGAACGTCAGCGCCACGACCCGCGCCGCGGTGGCCGCGAACGCGCCGGGGGATGTCCGGGGCTCCCGGCTCACGCAGCCCTCATGACCCGCAGCAGGGCGACGTCGGGCGCGGTGGCGAGCAGCGCGCCGGTGCCGTCGACGACGTAGTGCGCGGGGAACCCGTCGACCGCGAAGGCCCGGCTGAGCTCGCCGTCGAACTCCTCCACGGTCACGCGGGCCACCGGTGTGAGCGTGCGGACCATCTCGTCGCTGTCCTCCTGGTCACCGGCCAGGACGGCGAGGACCTGCCGCCGCCCGCCCGGCAGGCCGCGGGCGAACTCGACGAACTCCGGCAGCGTCTCCCGGCATGTCGTGCAGCCGGGGCTGAAGAAGGCGACCAGGGTCTCACCCGTCAGCAGGTCGCGGGAGACCGGCTCACCGTCAACGGTGGTGGCCAGGAAGTCGCCGACGCTCCCGCGGAGCCTCCCCGGCGGACGGTCACCGTGGGCCAGGAGGCTCCGCAGCTGATCGGTGTGCTCCCGCAGCCGTCTGACCACTCCCAGCGTCAGCACCAGGTCGAAGAGGCACAGCGCCCCCACCAGGATCATCCCGGTGACGAGCATCGACATGACGTTCTCCTTTCGGCGCCGGTCCGGCGTTCGCCGCCGGGGACACGAACAGTTCGACCAGGTCGTCCAAC
Source organism: Nonomuraea sp. NPDC004702 (assembly GCF_053601695.1). Classification (NCBI taxonomy): domain Bacteria; kingdom Bacillati; phylum Actinomycetota; class Actinomycetes; order Streptosporangiales; family Streptosporangiaceae; genus Nonomuraea; species Nonomuraea sp. NPDC004702. The sequence goes on along the minus strand of NZ_JBSGCE010000030.1, from coordinate 91,943 downwards.
CGGCTGACGAGCACGGCCAGCACCAGTCCCGCGCCGCCCGCGACCGCCGTGCCGGCCGGCTGCGACCATGCCTGCGACCACGCCTGTGACCATGCCTGCGGGAGGACGACTCCGCAGGTCAGGGCCACCGCCAGGAGGCCGAGGTTGCGGGCCGGATGGCGTCGTCCCAGAGGGGCCTGCGACGTCCCGAAGCACCGGCAGGACGTGCGCACGCCGCGACGCAGGGCGCGGACGATCGCCACGCTGAACAGGCCGAGCAGGACGGCGGCGGCGGCCGACCCCACAACGGACGCGAGCGGATGAAGGACCTGCGCGGCGATCAGCACCGGGACGGCCGACTCGGCCACGACGACCACGGCCGCCGCCCAGCGGGCGGTCCGCGGGCCCGTGCCGTGTCCCAGCAGGGCGGTGAGCAGGGCTCCGGTCGCCCGTACGAACTCGGCGTAGGCCGTGCGGCCGCGGATCTTGCTCAGTGCCGACATCGCGAAGACGACACCGATCAGACACTGGCCGCCCAAAGCGACAAACTCCACCGGATTTCCTCGATACGGAGCTCAAAGCGCGCTTGCCCGCCCCGGCCGGGCGGACAAGCGCTCAACGGCTAGCAGTAGCTGGAGATGACCGTGCACGCGCCGCAGTTCGTGCCGTGGACGAGGTCGTACAGCCTCTTGCCGTAGACGACCTGGCCGCCCATGGTGCAGCACATGTACCGCCACGTGCAGCCGGCCGCGGTCGCCGACGCGTCGGCCTTGGGCGCGACCCGCTCCAGCAGGCGGTCGCTGATTCTCGTGATCGTCGCGATCATGGTTCCGCTCTCCTTCACCAACTGGTCGTCAGCGAGGCCCGGGCGTGCCGTTCCTCGATGGACCACTCCATCGTGAACGGCGGATCTTGCGATTTTGTGGCGATCGCCGGTACGCGGATTCCCGCACCCCGCAGGCGCGGTGACCTGGGACGACGGCGGCCCGGGGGCATAATGCGGCTCCCGGTACGGGAAGGAGTACGGCCGTCGCGCTCACAGGTTCCTGAGGATGACGTCCGGCGTGCCCGGGTCGTCGCCGGCCTCGATGCGGGACCGTTCGCCGGCGCTGATGAGCCGGAGGTCGTGCAGGATCGTCACGGCGTTGCGCCGGCACTCCCGGGCGCGATCCTCCGCCCCGAGCGCACGATGGACCAGGCCCAGGCCCCACCAGTGGCGCGCCTCCGTGCAACTGCCCAGGTCGTCGGCCGCGCGGTCGGCGTCCAGCGCCATCCGGAAGTAACGCTCGGACTCCCGGTGGCGGCCCATGCGCCGATGTGCCTCGGCGAGGTAGCCGAGCGCGATGGCCGTGCCCACCAGGTCCTCGATCTCCCGGGTGCCGGACAGGGCGTCGCACAAGGCCGTGACGGCCGCCTCCGGGTCGCCGCCGCGCAGGTAGGTGAGCCCGAGGTTGGTGAGGGTGATCGCCTCGCCGTACCGGTTGCCCTGGCCGCTCTCCAGGTCGATCGAGAGGCGGAAGTGGCCGACGGCCTCCGCGAACCGGCCCAGCCTGCTGTGGACGACCCCCAGACGGTCGAGCTGGGCGGCCTCTCCCCGGCGGTTGCCGGTCTGCCGGTGTTGTGCGAGTGACACCTTCAGGTGGACCAGCGCGTCGTCCAGCCGGCCGAGGTCGGCCAGCACGTATCCGAGGTCGCCGTGGGTCACCGCCCGGTGGTGGGGCTCGCCCAGGCGGTCGGCCGCGGCGGCGCCCGTCTCGCTGACCTCCCACAGCTCCCGCCACCGCCCTCGTTCGTACAGCGGGAAGAACAGCGCCGCCGACAGGGCGGTGACCAGGTCGTCGGCGCCCAGCGCCGCCGCGCTGCCCAGCACCGCCGGAAGCTGCGCGGCCTCCGCGTCGACCCACGCGTACACCTCCTGCCGGTCGCGGAAGCCCGGCCCCGCGCCGGGCGTCGTCTCCGGACCCAGCGTCGTCCGCCACACGGCGACGGGGATCACCTGCCTGCTCGCGTCTCTGGCGACGGCCAGCCCGTTGTGCAGCGCGCGCAGGACGGCACGCCGCCGCTCCTCCGGCGGGTCGTGCTCCGCGGCGAGCTCCCGGGCGAAGAGCCGGGCCAGGTCGTGCACGCAATAGCGTCCGGGGGCGGCGGTCTGCACCAGATGCGCCTCGGTGAGCTGGTCGAGCAGGTCCTCGGCGGTCGTGGCCGGGAGGCCGGCGAGGGCCGCGGCGGTGTCCACGCCGAGCTCCGTGACGCCGAGCAGGCTCATGCACCGGAACATGCGGGCCTGCGCCGGGTCGAGATCCCGGTAGCCGACCATGAGACTGGCTCTGACCGCGCGGTCCTCCAGCTCCAGCTCCGTGAGACGCCGCCCCTCCTCGGCCAGCCTGTCCGCCAGCGTCCGCCAGGTCCAGGCGGGCCGCACCGACAGCCGGGCGGCCGCGATCGAGAGCGCCAGCGGAAGGTAGGCGCACTGCCGGGCGACGGCGTTCTGGGCCTCGATGTCGTCCGGCCCAGTGGCGGGACCGGTGGCGGGACCGGTGGCGGGATCGGCGGCGTGGCGGGTCAGCAGGGCGCGGCAGTCCTCCTCGGGCAGCACCTCCAGCTCGTACGGGACGCGGCCCTCCAGCGCGGCGAGCGTCCTGCGGCTGGTCACGATGACACCGCAGGTAGGGCTCGCCGGGAGCAGCGCGCGTACCTGTCTGACGTCCAGCACGTTGTCGAACACGAACAGCATGCGGCGTCCGGCGGTGCGGGACCGGAACTGGGCGGCGGCCTCGTCGACGTCCGTGGGGACGGCGGCCCGGTCCACGCCGAGCGACCGCAGCAGCCGACCGAGGGACCGCAGGGGGTCCAGCGGTTCGAGGTCGGGCGTCGAGCCGTGCAGGTTGAGGTAGAACTGCCCGTCGGGAAAATGGTGGGCGGCCTGCCAGGCGGCCTTGACCGCCAGCGCCGACTTGCCGATGCCGCCGCAGCCGGAGATCAGGATCGGCTGCGGACGCCTGCCGACCACGTCGCGCACGAGCGCGTCGATCAGCCCCGTCCGTCCGACGAAACCCGGCACCACGGGCGGCAGCTCGCGGGGAGCGGTCGGCGCGCCGGTGCCGGGCTCCGCCGGCGCGCCGGACGTCCGGATCTCCACGGCGCCGTCCACTCCCTGCCGGAGCACGTGGAGCTGCGCGTCCACGAGTTCCGGGCCGGGGGACACCCCCAGGTCGTCGACCAGCCGCCGGCTGATCCCGCCGAACACCTCCAGCGCGGCGGCCTGCTCGCCGCAGCCGGCCAGCGCGATCATCAGCCGCGCGTGCGCCCGTTCGTGCAGCCGTTCCACCTGCGTGATCGCGCGCAGCGGCGACAGGACGAGCTCGTGCCGGCCGAGCGACTCGGCCACCTCCGCGAACTCCAGCGCGGCCGTCACCCGCTCCGCGCTCAACGCGGACACCTTCGGATGGTTGTGCAGCGCGGGGACGTCCAGCAGCGGGCTGTCCCGCCACAGGTCCATCGCCTGCCCGAACGACACCGCGGCCGCGTCGAGCTCGGCCCTGTCACGATGTTCGCGCGCCTGGCGAAGAAGCCGCCGGAAGGTCAGGACGTCCACGTCGCCGTCCGCCACGGACAGCTGATAGCCGTGCTGACGGCAAATGATGAGTTTCTTGTTCCGGGCCCCGTGATGCAATGTGCGGCGAAGCTTGCTGACATGGCCGTGCACCGCTCGCACACAACCGTCGCCGGCCGCGTCACCCCATAATGCGTCGGCGATGGATTCCATCGGCACGACCTGGTTCGCGGACAACGCGAGCAATCCGAGAACGCCTCTCTGCCGTTCACCGCCCAACGCGACGAACGATCCGTGCTCCCGCACTTCGAGCGGGCCCAATATCCGCAGCCAGACCGCCGCCGACGCCGGACCGCGAAAGGGATCGCCCGATCCGGACATGACCAGCGGGAGGACGTCCGACAGGCGGCGCAGGGTTTCGGCACGTGGGCGGCGCGTGCGGCCCTGCTCGACGTCACGGATCACGGCGACGCTCACCCCGGACCGGGCGGCGAGTTCCTGCTGGGTCAGGCCGGCCTGTTCGCGTCGCAGCCGCAGTTCGTCACTCAGGTTCTCCATTACTCATTGCCCTCGCTGAAGGATGAGGAGTTCGAGAGCGACCCGGCGGCGGCTCGCCCCGAAGAGCTTTACCCCTCCCGTGACGAGGCGCAAGGATTGTTCCGTCTTCTCGAAATGTTCGCAGGCCGACTTACCGATTGGTCACGGCTCTGGAATCGCGCCCCCGCCCACAAGGACTGGCTGCGGCTGCCTGTTGCTCAACCCCGACGTCCATCAGGCGGGCGGCCGAGACGGCGGACGCCTCGGGGGACGCTGATCGCCGGGCTCGTCATCAGTTCGGCGGCTGAGGCCCGGAGGTGGGATCGGGAGTGGCCATGCCGCCCTCTGTCTCGTTCGCTCCCTCGTGCCGACCCGAGCGGTGGGGCTCGTGGAGAGCCTGCGGGTCGAGGCGGCCCGCCGCCTGCTGGTGCGGCGCGCCGCGCCCCCGGCAGAGGGCTGCCGGGGGCGCGGGGGATCAGGATGACTCGAGCTTCACATCGAGCCCGGTGACTCGGTCGGTGGCGACGGCGGCGGTGGCGGTCGTGGCGGCGTAGCCGCTCTTGGTGACCGTGACCTCCCGATCGCCGGCCTGGGCGGAGAACAGCCAGTAGGCGCCGGAGGCGTCGGTGGTGGCCGTTCGCCCGTCGGAGGCGACCGCCGCTCCCTGCACGGGCTTGCCGGTGGCGGCATCGGTGACCGTGCCGGTCACCAGGCCGCCCGTGACCTTCTGGCAGGTGCGGTCACTGACGTAGACGTCGTCGATCGCCCACCAGCCCGAGCGGTTGCCCCGGTAGTGGAAGCGGACCTGGGCCTTGGTCTTGCCCGCCGCCTGCGGCATCGCCACCACCTGCGCGGCCGGGCCGGAAGCGCCGGGGAAGCCCTTACGGGTCCACACCGTCGTCCAGGTACGCCCGCCGTCCAGGCTGAGGTCGGCCCAGGCGATGGCGTTGACGCCGGGCTTGAGGTCGCCCGCGAACTCCAGCACAGGGCTGGTGTGCTTGGCCAGGTTCAGCACCGGACTGGTCAGGTAGGTGTCCTGGACATGCCCCTTGCCGGAGTGGTCGGAGTCGACGATGGCGAACCTGCCGCTCCCGCCGGTCCGGTTCTCCCGGGCGCCGGGGTTGTCGAAGACCCAGCCCGGCTGGTGGTCGAACCCGGGGAAGCCGGGATCGACGTTGGTGACCTGCCACCCGGTGGGCTTGCCCGAGCTGAACGGCTCGGGCGTGCCCGCCCTGCTCGCCAGGTAGCCGGGGGCCACGCACGCGAGGGCGGCAGGCAGGGCGGCGTCCACGGTCTGGTCCTCCGCCCCCAGACTGACCTTCCTGGTGACCGGGTCGTAGCCGGGTGCGCCCGGGGTGATGCGCAGCGTGTAGTCGGTGGCGGGCAGCAGGGACAGGGAGTAGCGGCCGGTGATCGCGTCTGCGGTGGCGTCCCACGTGTGGCCCTTGCCGTCGTCGGCGGTCACCTTGGCGCCCAGCGGCCAGCCGTGGCCGGAGCCGTCGGTGAGCGTGCCGGACAGGGTCTTGCGCTGGGTCGGGGTGAGCGGGACGTCCTGCTTGATCGAGCCGTCCTTGGTCACCTTGATCGCCAAGGTGGCGTCCTGGTAGCCGTAGGCGCTCACCTTGAGCTCGTAGTCACCGGCCAGCAGCTTGAAGGTGTACGCGCCGTCCTCGCCGGAGGTGGACCGGCGGTTGAGCTGCCCGCTCAGCGACACGGTGGCGTCCTTGAGCGGCTCGCCGGTGGCGGCGTCGGTGACGGTGCCCGAAAGCGTGCCCAGGCCCTGGGCGCCCGCCTGCACCAGCGTCAGCGCGTCCAGGCGGCCCTCGCCGTAGACGTTGTTGTTGGCCGCGTCGCCGCCGCACTGCGGGTCGGCGGTGTCGACGGCGGTCAGGTCCAGCAGCGTGCGGGTGCCCTCGATGTCGCGGGCCAGCGACGGGTTGGCCGACCAGAGCAGGGCCACCGCGCCCGACGCGTGCGGCGTGGCCATCGAGGTGCCCGACATCAAGAGGTAGCCTCCGCCCTTGACGGAGGAGCGGACGTCCACGCCGGGAGCCGAGATGTCGGGCTTGATCTGCCCGTCCTGGCCGTCCCCCCGGCTGGAGAAGCTGGCGATCTTGTTGTTGCCGTCGTAGGCGCCCACGGAGTAGTTGAGCGTACGGCTGCCCGGGGTGCCCGAGGTCCGGCACTCGGGCCCTTCGTTGCCGTTGGCCCACATGCCGAAGATGCCGGACGCCGCCCAGGCCGCCTGGATCTCCTCGAACATCGGCTCGTTGGAGGGCAGGTCGCTGCCCCAGGAGTTGTTGACGATGTGCGGGCGCTTGGCCGGGTCGGGGTTCTGCCCGGCCGCGTCGGTGGGCGCCAGCATCCACTGGCTGGCCCGCATCAGGTCCAGGTCGCTGCAGCCGCCGGCCTGGCAGCCGCTGGCGGCGATCCACTTGGCCTTGGGCGCGACACCGATCTGGTTGCCCTTGCCGTCGTCGCCCACCATGGTGCCCATGGTGTGCGAGCCGTGGTTGTGGCCGTCGCACGGGCCGGGCTCGTCGCAGTTCCCGGCCGCGTCGTACCAGTTGTAGTCGTGGGTGAAGGTGCCGTCGCCGTTGTTGCCCCGGTAGGAGCCGATCAGCGCCGGGTGGGTGTACTCCACACCGGTGTCGACGTTGGCCACGACGATGTCCTCGCCGCGCACGCCGTACTGCTGCCACACCTGGTCGGCCTTGATGTTGGCGATGCCCCACTCCACGGCGGCGGCCGTCGCGGCGGCGCCCTTGGTCTCCACCGGCAGGGCCACCGGGTAGGTTCTGGGCGCCCGGACCTCGCTCACCCCGTCCAGCTTCGCCAGCTTTTCGGCCAGCTTCAGGGGCACGTCGCGGACGTACACGGCGTTGGCCGCCCAGAACGTCTCGCTCTTGCGGCCCTCGGCCTTCAGCAGCTTGCGCAGCGGGGCCTGCGAACGGTCGGCCGTGTCGCGCAGGGCGCGCACGACCTGCTCCCCGCGCGCGGTGCGGGTCCTGGCCCGCTCGGCGCTCTTGGTGTCGGCCTTGTCGGACAGCAGCACCCACAGGTCGGTGCGGTCCTTGGCGGCGTAGGCCGCGAGCACTTCCCCGCCCAGCGGACGCGGATCAGCCGGCGCGGCGGCCGCCGCGGGGGCGGGGGCCAGGAGGGAGGCGGCCATGAGCGCGCCCACCGCTAAAGTGATGATTTTCATGTCAGCGTCCTTCGCAGCTCAGGTGCGCGACGAGTGGCTGTGAAGTGCTCTCCCAGCCGGTGCCGTTGAGAATCTGGCCGCTCGCCCAGACGTCCTTGGGCCCGGAGCCGGTCAGTGCGGTGTAGATGTAGGCCGAGCCGGGCGCCTGGACGCCCTCGGGCCGCACGTCCGTCCAGGACTTGCCGTCCCAGTGCTGCAGCGGGGGCTGCGACGAGCCGTCGGCCGGCGACGTCGCGGTGATCCACACGTCGTCGGGGCCCGCGGCGTAGACAGAGAAGGGTAAGGTCCAGGCCGCCGACGGCGTGGGCGCGGCACTCCAGGACCTGCCGTCCCAGTGCAGCGCCACGGGGGCGAAGGTGCCCGGCTTCCGCTCGTAGCCGACCGCCCAGACGTCGTCGGAGGCACGAGCGCTGACGGAGACGAGCTCGGCGAGCAGCCCGGGCACGCCGGGCATTTCCCTCCACGCCTTCCCGTCGTAGTGCAGGATCAGCGACTCGATCCGGGCGGGGTCGGTGTACTGCCTGCCGACCGCCCAGACGTCGTCACGGGACCGCGCGTGCACAGCGCGCAGGGTTGCGTTCGCCCGGGTCATCGCCGGGTGGTCGACGTTCTTCCAGACTCTGCCGTTCCACTGCTGGATGGCGGCGCCGGCGGAGTCCGCGCTCTGTGTGGTGTACTCACCGACGGTCCAGGCGACCGAGGACGAGACCGAGTCGATGGACTGAAGATTGGGCCTGGTCGCGGTGGGGTCGGGGGAGATCGCGGTGGGCACGAAGGTCCACCGCCCGCCGTTCAGGCGCGCGAAGACCGGGACGCCGCTGCCGTAGGTGTCGCCGTAGCGGAACTGGTAGCGCGCCCACCCGCTGGACGTCGAGTCGAAGGTCGTCTCCCAGGCGCCGCCGGGGGCCATGGCCGCGTGCGGGATCTGCTTGGGCAGGAGCTTGACCGACCTGCCGTCCGAGGTCAGGGTGGCGGAGGTGCGGTCGCCCTCGGTGGTGAACACCGCCTGCTCGGATGAGACGGACGACGCGTGGGCCACCGAGACGCCGCCGTCGGGGATGGCGGGCACGTCGAGCAACTTCCAGGTGGGGGTGCAGGCGGCGGCCGAGGCCGCCGTCGCCGCGCCGGTCGTGAGCGCGGTGGTCAATGCCGTCGCCGCAAGGGCGACCGCGGTTCTGCGTATGCTGCGCACGAATGCTCCTCAGAAGGCGCCGATGCCGTTGGGTACGCCCATGCCGGTGGGCCCGTCGTGTCCGCGCCTGGCGGTGCACAGCGGCGAGCCGCCGCAGGACCCGTTGGCGCCGGTGGTGATGTCGAACAGGTACTGGCCGGAGCCGTAGAGCTTCTGGCCGGGCACGATCTCCTGGCCGTTGTCGCCCAGCGCGTACACGCCGCCGATCAGCGCGACGCTGATCGGGGTGCCGCTGACGCCGATCCAGCCGCCCCAGGAGGTGCTCTCGTAGAGCTGTACGGGGGAGCGGGCATCGCCCACCGCGGCCACGTCGGCGACCGTGCGCTTGGCGCCGCACTGCCCCTTCGGCTGCCAGGCCGGGCGCGCCTCGTACACCGAGCAGCCCGAGCCGGACCCCGAGGAGGCCATCTCGCTCCAGCCGCGCGCGTTGCCCGGGTCACGCCACAGGGTGGTCGCGCCCACCGCGATCACCGATCCGTAGGCGGCCGGGACCATCTGCCTGCCCACGCCGTTGCCGAACCCGCTGCCGCCGCCCGCGACGATCGGGACGCCGGGGTGGTCGTAGTGCGCCGCGTCGGCCCGCTGGCCGGCGTACTCGTAGAAGCCGGTCATCACCGAGACCGCGTCGGCGCCCTGGACGACCGCCTGGTCGACCGCGGCGCCTATGCTGGCCGGCGTCTCGTCGTCGGCCTCGACCAGCAGCAGCCTGCAGTTGGGGCAGGCTGCCGAGCCCAGGTCGAGCCCGGCCGCGGTGTGCAGCGCGTAGCCGTTGTGGGTCGGTGGCCTGGTGGTGCCGCCGCGCTGGTCCACGTGACGGAAGCAGGGGAACATCTCATCGCACAGCGGCAGGTCGTTGCCCTTGCGATACTCGTTCAGGTCGCGCTCGGCGCTGGGATGGCCGTACGGGACCACGACCGCGAGGGTCTGGCCGCCGCCCAGCCAGGACGAGGGCAGCTTGTAGGCGTCCTGCAGGTCGGCCGCCTTGAGCCCGTCGCTGACGTTCGCGTCGGACTTGGAGGTGACCTTCAGCAGGCAGTCGGGGGTGGAGCAGTCGCTGGCGGCCTGAGCCGACGCCGGCACCAGCAGGGTCAGGCCGAGCACGATCGCGGGGAGCAGCCGGGAGATGATCACGGTCACTGGTCCTTCGGTGCGAGCCGGTAGGCGCGGAGGTTGGTCTGCTCGACGGCGTTGCCGTCGCGGTCTGTGGCCTTGATCCGCAGGGCGGCGTACCCGCCGCTGCCGGGGCTGGTGAGGGTCGTGGTGAAGCGGCCGTCGCGTCCCCGGTTCGCGGTCCGGGGCTCCGACCACGTCGTGCCGCCGTCGTAGGAGACGGAGACGGTGGCGTTCACCCTGCTGGGGTCGTCCTGGTACTGCTGGTGCCGCACCGTGAAGGCCACCTCGAACGGCTCGCCGGCGGGGGTGGCGTTGTCGATGTCCAGCGGCAGGTCGGGCCGTACGAACAGCAGGGGCAGGAACGAGCAGCGGCGGGCGGGGTCGGGCGCGCACATCGCCTGGTCGGGCAGATCGGCCGACCGGTCGCGGTTCGTGGTGCGGAAGGTCCAGTCGGTGGTGCTGGTCGCGTCCCCCACACCAGGGTTGTCGCCGGTCACCTTCAGCCGGTATTCGGCGGGCCGCGGCAGCAGCGGCAGGTCCAGCAGCTGCGTGAGACGTGTGCCGTCGCCCCGGGTCGCCGAGGTGAAGGCGAGCGCGCCGTCGCGGTAGAACTCCACCTTCGCGAGTCCGTCGAGGGCCGAGCGGTAGTGGCCGGCGGTGGAGTCGGCGTACGGATTGAGGTACAGCAGGCCCAGATCGCCCTGCCGGCAGGCCACGCACACCTGCTGCAGCGCGCTGGTGACGTTCGTGTCAGGGGTGTCCTGGATCCCGATCAGGGCCTCCTGCACGTACGGTGCACTGCTGGAGGGCACCTGCGGCCCCTTGTTCCAGGTCTCGGTGAGGTGCTGGCCCGGCCGGATCAGCCGGCGCTCCCCCAACAGGCGCAGCCCAAGGTCCGGTCGCAGGATGGGCTCCCAGGAGACCTTGCCGGGGGCGTTGCTGTACCAGTAGTCGGTGCGCCTGCCGCCGTCCAGGGGGGCGGTGACGCCGAAGGTGGTCTGCGTCCACGGCAGGTAGACCGTGCTCAGGAGCTCCGGGTGCTGGGAGGTGGCTCCCGGAGTGTTGTGGATCGTGGAGTCCACGGTCGTCAGGTCCGAGCGCCTGACCGTGCGGGTGAGCGAGGCCGGCACGCCGCCGGGCTCGTGGAAGACCACCTTGTACGTGGGATCGGCCCCGGTGGGACCGCCGATCGAGGTCATGGCCAGGAAGTCCAGGCTGCCCTTGGTCACGCGCCTGGTCGGCGTGGCGTACAGGGTGTGGACCCCGAAGTCCCCTCCGGAGACCAGGCGCATGAGGAACAGCGCCGTGACCGAGTTGCCGAAGGGCGGGTTGCCGACCTGGTCGCCCTGGACGGTGGTGCGGTTGTAGGTGATGAGGTCGTACTGCGTGTCGGCGGTCTCGGACACGCCCTCGATCGTCGTCTCGTACGGCACGGCCTTGCGTGCGTCCAGCGTGAGCGACATGTCCTCGGTGACGGAGAACTCCGGCTCGATCACCAGGGCGCCGGTGGAGCCCATGTCCAGGACCGGTCCGGTCAGGACGCTGGCCTCGATGCTGTAGTGGCCCGCCGGCACGCTGAAGACGGCCTGGGAGGTGCCCTCCACGCCGTCGCCCACCTGGAACAGCGTGAACGTCGGGTCGTCCAGGCTGTGGATGGAGCCGAGCATGACGCCGGGCTTGCCGGTGCGGTCGATGGAGTCGACGGTGACCGTGTGGTACTCGGGACAGTCGGCCGGCGCCGCCATCGGATCGGCGGGCAGGGCCGGGGCGCCTTCGGGCTGGGCCAGCGTGATGCGGCCGGCGCCCGGCTTCTGCCCGGCCTTCCACTTGCCGGCCAGCTCCTGGCCGAAGCCTTCGGCGTCCTTCTTGGCCAGGGTCCTGGACTGCGGGCCGAGCGTGGCCACGCCGCCCGACTCGACCTTGACCGGCAGGGCGTCGGCGTGCGCGTCGTCCAGCCCGGCGCGCACCAGGTAGCTGACGTTGAACAGGCGGACGTCCAGGGTGCTGCCCAAGAAGGGGGCGGCCTCGGCGGGGATGACGTACTCGTCGCCGTTCAGGGTGAGCTGGGCGAACACGCCGTTGCCCGGGTCGATGACGGTGGCGCTGCCGGTGGGGTCCACCTGCACCTTGTCACCGGTCACCAGCGTGACCGTGGCGCCGGGCCCGGTCGCGGCCTTCGGCGGGGGTTCTGTCGTGGCCTCGGCGGTGCCGAGCCCGGTGACCAGCGTGAGCGCGAGGCAGGCCGCGCCCAGCCGGGAGGTTGACTTGTTCATGCCTTGACCCAGCCGTCCTTGTCGTCTTCGCTTCCGCCTTCTTCAGGCGCGATCTCCACGCCTTCGTCCTCGGTGAGCTCATCCTCGACGGGCTCGTCCTCGGCCTCGTGTACGTCGGACATGCGAAGATCGTGACGAATAGGACATTCAGCTAGCTATGCGGGAGATCCCTCATTCCGCCGTGGCGGCGTCCCCCATGAGGGCCAGCTCGATCCGCGAGCGCAGGTTCAGCTTGCGCAGGACGGCGCTGAGATGCCGCTCCACCGTCTTGGCCGACAGGAACAGCTCCTGCGCGATCTCCTTGTTGGTCAGCCCGGAGGCGGCCAGCCGCGCGACGTCCCGCTCGCGGGGTGACAGGGCGTCGCCATAGCCGCGGGTGCCGCCCCGGTGCCTGGCGGGCAGCGACAGGCCGCGCTCGCGCGCCAGGCGGGCCGCGCGGTCCAGGTCCCAGCGGGCGCCGAGCGCCTCGTAGGTCTCGATGGCCCGCCTGAGCTGCTCATCGGTCCCGGCCTGCTCCCTGGCCTGGGCCGCCTCGTACGGGCACTGGATGGCCTCGTAGAGCTCGGCCGCCGCGGTGAAGTGACCGCCGGAGGGGTCGAGGACGCCGCGGGCGTGGCGCAGCGCGGCGGGAGCAAGCGGCGCGTGCAGGCCCGCCATCGCCCGTTCGGAGCGGTTCACCAGGTCCGCGGCCTCCGCGGCGCGCCCGGCCGCCACCATCGCCTCGGCCAGCGCGGGCACGGTCCGCACCTCCGAGGGCCGCAGGCCGCGCTCGAACCACGACTCGATCAGCGGCAGGACCTCCGCCACCGCCCGGTCCGGCTCGCCGCGCGCGACGGCCTGGCGCAGCAGCGCGGTGATCAGCAGCGCCGTCTCGTCCATGGTGCCCGGGACCTCGGTCATCACCTGGCGGATGCCGAACTCGGCGCCGGCCGCGTCGGTGCGGGCCAGTGCCAGGCAGGCGGTCACGGTCGCCGCCGCGTACCTGTCCTTGGGCCGCTCGCTGAGCCGCTCGGCCAGCATGGCCGTCTCGGTGGTCAGCCCGTCCCAGGAACCCGCGCAGTAGTCGGCCACCGCCAGCGCGGAACGGCACCGGTCGATCATGTCCCCGCCGCTCACCTCGACCAGGGAGGCCGCGCCCTCCAGGGCCACCCGTAATATCGTCTGCGCCTGGACGTGGTCACCGACGAAGGCCAGCGCCGAGCCGATCGAGTAGTAGGCGTTGACCTTCGCCCGGTGCCAGGACCGGTGCCCGAGGCTCCCGCGCACCTCCTCGATCAGCTCGGCCCAGCGCGGGTCGCCCATCAGCACCATACTGCTGGTGATCTTGCCGAGCACGAAGATCTGCAGGGCCGCGTTCTTGACCGCGGGCAGGACGGCCAGCGTCCTGCCCATCCAGTGCCGGTCGGCGGTTCTGGCGTCCCGCCCCATGCTCAGGACGGTCATCATCCGCACCGCCAGCTCGGGCTGGGCCTCGATGTCCAGGTCCGCCACGGCCGAGGTCAGCGCCTCGAACCAGGGGCCGGGCCCCTGTCCCGTCGCGTCCTTCAGATAGATCAACAGCAGGGTCAGCTCGGCGCGCAGCACCGGCGAGGGGCCCTGGTCCAAGGCCAGGGCCAGCAGGTCGATGACGTCGGGAATGTGCAGCAGCCCCTCGGCCGCCCAGCCGAGCTTGACCGTCAGCCGCCCGCGGTGCTCCGCCTCCAGGGGAGCGTGCCGCAGGACCGCCTCCAGGATCCTGACCACCTCGGCGTCGTCGCCCAGCCGCAGCGCCTGGTCGGCGGCTCGTTCGGCGGCCTCCACCCAGGCCGCCATGTGCCCGGCGCGCCGGTGGTGGTGGGCCAGTTGCCCCAGCGGCACCGACGGCATCGCCTCCACCGCGGCGGCGGCCCTGGCATGCAGGTCGCGCCGCCTGGCCGCCGGAATGTCCTCGTACACCGCCTGCGCCGCCAGCACGTGCCGGAACGCCGCCGTGTCACCGCGCGCGGTCAGCAGGCCGTGCTCCACCGCCTCGTCCAACCCGTCCAGCGCGCTCTCGTACGGCAGGCGGGCGGTGGCCGCCAGCACCTCGACCGGCATCGGCTCCTGCAACACCGAGGCCGCCCTCACCACCGCCTCGGCCTGCGGCGACAGGCGGCCCACCCGCTCCAGCACCGGGTCGCGCACGCCCACCGGCACGTCCAGCCTGGCGATGGTCCTGCGCGCCCACTCCCCGCCCCGGTGCATGAGCGTCCCGCGCTGGCGCAGCAGCGCCACCAGTTCCTGCACCGCCAGCGGGACGCCGGAGGCCCGCTCGCACAGGTGCTCGGCGAAGTCGAGCGAGATCTCCTCGGTGTCCAGAATCGCCGCCGCCAGCGCCCTGGTCTGGGCCACGTCCATCGGCGTCAGCCGTACGCGGGCGTGGGTGACGGCGCGCGGCAGGCGGGCCGTCACCGCACGCAGGTCGGCGGAGGCCTCGTCGGCGCGGTAGGTCAGCACCACGGCCAGGTCCCGGGGCGGATCGGACAGCAGGTAGCCGAGGAACTCCACGGTCTGCTCGTCGGCCCAGTGCAAGTCCTCCACGACCAGCACGGCCTTGCCCAGCGCGCGCAGGAGCTCACTCAGGCCGCGGAACACCCGGTGGCGCTCGCCCGCGCGGTCGTCCAGGGGGTCGGGGGGCTCCGGCAGGCGTTCGGCCAGCTCGGGCAGGAGCGGGCGCAGCGCGCCCGCGACCGCCGACAGGCCGGTCAGGTCATCGGGCACCTCGCGCAGCGCCTCGACGATCGGGCCGAGGGGGAACGGCTCCCTGATCCTGGCGCAGCCGCCGGTCAGGATGCGGAGACCGGTCCGGGACAGCTCGGCCACCAGGCGGGTCTTGCCGATGCCCGCCTCGCCCTCGACCACGGCGACCGCTGGGGCGTTGGAGACGGTCTCGGTCAGCTGGGCCAGCTCACCGGCGCGGCCGACGAGTGTCGGCGAGATCATCAGCCGCTTATGGATCACGTCTGTTCCCTGCTCGACCCAATGCCTAGATCACAAATACCACAAAACACCCTTTCCGGCCCGTCCCTTTCTCGGACTTCTACTCGACGACGGACGGCTTCCGGCGGCCGAGGCCGAGGACGAAGCGGATGGCCGGCCGAAGCGGCGCGGGTGTTCGCGGCCGCATCCCTGGCTTCGGGTGCGGACGGAAGCGGATGAGCGCAGCTCCAGGCCGACGTTGCGCATGGCCTTGTGACGGTGACCGGGACATCGGCTGCGTCGGCGACGCCGTGACAAGGCAAGGAATCGGTCCATGCGGAATCCTGTGGCTCTTGATGACGCGCAGGCCGGCGTCGGCGAAGACCGCGTCGAAGGCCGGGGGCGCTCATTGGCTCGCCGTCCGGGCCGGAGTTTCCATGGGTACGGGGGTGGAAGTGAAGCGGCGGGCCGAGACGTACAGAGCCAGGAGAGCGAGAGCCACCGCGACGGCCGCCACCACGGCGAGCACGCCCCGGGCCACCCGCCACGGCGACGCTCTACTTCGGAACTCATCGCGCGGACCCGAGCGGAGGGCCCTGAGGCGCTCCCACAACGTCTGGGTACTCCGGTGCGAGCGCGAGGTGTTCTTCGGACAGCACCCGCAGGCCGGGGTGCCCATCGCCGATGCGAACTTGATCAGCGTCGGCGCCGAGGGCGATGATGCCTCATGAGCGACACCGTGAAGCTCCGCATCTGGTCCGAGACGCGACGCCGAGGTCAGCGATGAACACCACGCCGATCGACCTCACCGAGGGGCAACGCAAGCTCTTGATTCGCATCCGGGACTCCACAGTGATCACTGGCGACGTGAACACCTTGTGGGGCGACTGGACAAAGCGCGCTGACTTCAAGCGGTTGGCCGAACGGGGGCTGATTCGCGACGAGCGGGACGATCTTGCGAATGGTTACCGCTGGCACGTCACCGACGCGGGCCGGGCAGTGCTCGACCAGATCGCGGAAGTCAAGCGTGCGAGGGCGATCGGGCGTCGGCTCACCCCGCGCCGGCTGGAGTTCATGAGCAAGCTGGCCGAGCACGGCAGCCTGGTCCTGTACGACTGGTACGAAGACATCCCGGAGTACGGGCTGAACCAGCCCGACGTGGACGCGCTGGCCGCCCTCGGCTTCATCGACGTCGGGGAGCCGAGCGGTCATCACGGCACGGCGCGCGAGACGGTGCTCACCGACGCGGGCCGCGCCGAACTGGAACGGCGCGGGACTGGGGAACACCGACGATGAGTGAGGTCTTCGACCATGGCGAGGTAGTGGCCGTTGACGCCGGCAGCGCGTCAGGGGCTTCGGGCAGGCTCAGCGTGGTCAGCACATCGTCCTTGACCGCCTCCCACATCGCGCCCTCCAGCAGCCGGGCCTGCGGGTTGCGGTGACGGGTGGAGGCCTCGGCGTAGATCTCGCGGTGCTTGAGATGACGGCAAAACTGCTCCAGCACGCAGAAGATGTAGGCGCCGCGATCCACGGCCAGGCCGAGCATCGCCCGGGTCTTCATCTGGCCGTGCGGAATTCGAAGAGCCGCGCAGCCTGGGAGGGGGTGCGGTGTTGCGCGCGTCCGGGTACGTCCTGCACCAATGACATGCCTTCTGCGTAGAGCTGACCGGTGCTGGCATGCTTGGCCATGAGCGCCGCGTAGCGGGAGACCTCGGCAGCAGGCTCGGCATTCCTCCGTTCCTGGTTCTGCTCCAGCAGGACCTTCTCGGGCTGGATGAAGCGTAGTGCGGTGACCGGCATCTGAAGCCGGTCGGCTATGGCGAGCAGTCTGGCGCGCGCGTGAGGGAGCACGTTGGTTGACTCGGCGATCGTGGTGCGGCCGGACGCAAGTCGCGCAGTGACTCGGCGATCTCGCTCCTGGAAGATCTGGGGGTCGGCTGATTCACGGTCAACAGAAGTGTTGCGGTAGTGCTCGGCGATGGCGTCGCTGGACACGACGGCCTCAGGATCGATCTTGTCTTGGTCGATCAGCGCCTGAATGAAAGAGCTCTTGCCCGAGGCCGGCGGCCCGACCAGCAGCACGAGCCCGACAGGGATCCAGACCTGTTCAGGCTGCCCGCCGTCGCCAGCGCCGTCGCGGATCTCACCCCCGAAGGCCATGGTCAAACAATAGACCTGCGCCCTGCGTCGTGACTTCATGGTTTATCGGCCAGGCCCTTGGCGTCATCGGCAGCCTCTCGCCGGGCGGATCACGGGGAGAGCAGCGGACCGGCTGGACGGCCCGGACGGCCCCATCTGAACACCGCCACCAACCCCGCTGCCCGCTGGCTCCATCCCGGCCGCCGAGCCGACCAACCCGCCAACCTTCGCGAACGTCTACGTCTCGCTGGATTCCTCACCGGCACCGCACGACCAGCAGCACTACGCCAACTCGTCCTCCAGGCGCCCGCAGCGGTCATCGCCAGGGCCCTCGGCTTCCACGACAAGACCACCACCCGAGTGGCCGCTGACGCAGGCGCCACCTGGAACCGCTACGCCCCCAATGACCACTCACAGTGAACAGTCCCGGAAGCCGGACGCTCTTTCGAGCAGGCTTCTCACCCCTGTGGGCTCAGGCCCGCCACGGCCAGCCGGAACAGCCGGTCCGCGCGGGCCGCCGGGTCAGGGTGGTGCTCCGTCGCGAGGACGACGCCGACGATCAGCGCGATCAGGTCGGCGACGGTGACGCCTTCCGCCACCGCCCCGTCCTGCATGGCGCGCTGCAGCAGGGGGTTTCCCGCCTCTGTCATCATCGCCGCGCAGGTGTTCTCGTGTACGGGGTCGGTCTCGGCCCCGTCGTAGGCCAGTGCCGCCGCCAGCCCTCGGGCCGCGACGCAGTAGGCGACGACGTCACTGAGCCACTGCAGAAGCGCGTCACGGCTGTCGCCCTTGCCTGTCAGCTCGCGGGCGCGGGTGGCCAGGGCCTCGATGCGTTGATGGGAGACCGCCTCCAGCAGCGCCCGGCGGGTCGGGAAGTGGCGGCGCACGGTGGCCGAGCCGACCCCCGCGATGCGCGCGATCTGTTCCAGGGAGGCGCCGGCTCCGTGTGCGGCGACCTCCTCCTCGGCCACGGCGAGGATGCGCGCATAGTTGCGCCGGGCGTCTGCGCGCTGGCGGTCGGGCATGGGCGTCATCTCCAGGGTTGCTAAATGGCGGGGCCCGCCATATCTTATCGCACAGAAAGCGGCGGCCCCCGCCGTTTATAGCCCTGAGGAGCCCGATGACTGCACATTCCGCACCCGTCCTGGTCACCGGCGCCACCGGCAGGCAGGGCGGCGCCACCGCCCGAGCCCTGCTCGCCGCAGGCGTACCCGTACGCGCTCTGGTGCGTCACCCCGACACCGAACGAGCCAAGGCCGTCGAGGCGCTGGGCGCCGATCTGGTCACCGGTGATCTCCACGATCGCGATTCGGTGGTGCGGGCCGCCACGGGTGTCCGCGCCGTCTTCTCTGTCCAGATGCCCGCCCTGGCCGCCGAAGGTTTCGATTTCGACGGAGAGGTGGCCCAGGCCGTCAACCTCATCGAGGGCGCGCAGGCTGCGGGAGTGCCGCAGTTCGTCCACACGTCCACCAGTGGCGCCGGTCAGCACACCGAGGCTCCTGGCTGGATCGCAGGCCGCTGGGGCTCCTTGGACGCCAGCCTGGGAGCCAAGAGCACGATCCAGGACCGGGTTCGTGCGGCCGGCTTCTCCCGCTGGACGATCCTCAAGCCGGGTTTCTTCATGGAGAACTTCCTGCCGTCCATGGCTTTCCTGTTCCCGCGAGGTGTGGAAGGCGGTTTGGTGAGCGTCGTGAAGCCGGACACCCGCCTGTCCCTCGCCGCGGTGGACGACATCGGCAGGGCAGCCGCCGCAGCCATCGCCGAGCCGGAGCGGTTCCACGGGGTCGAGCTGGAGCTGGCCAGTGACTATCTGTCCATGACGGAGGTCGCCGAGGTTCTCTCCCGCGCGCTGGGCACGCACCTGCCCGCGCCGGACATGACCGAGGAGCAGGCACTCGCCGCCGGAATGCCGGCGATGGGCGCCTCACACGAGTGGATGAACATAGCCGGCCAGCCGGCCCGCCCGCAGTACGCCAGGGACCTCGGCCTTCCGCTCACCAGCTTCGAGGAATGGGCTCTGCAGCACCTGCGGCCCGCGGCTTGACACAGACCGGGTGCCCAGCGGAATACGACCTCGCGCGCCGGATCGATCCAGTCGTGCGGGGCCGGATGCAGTAGCGCCGCCGGCTCCGGCGATCGACGTTCTCCTGCTCACGAAAGTGGCTTACGGCGGCGCAGCAGCCCGACCAGGCGGATCGCGGCCAGCACGCCCACCCCCAGATGCGCGCACACCAGGACGATCTGGAAGATCCGCTGCCCGCCGGTGAGGTCGGCCGCGTAGCCTCCGTCGTAGAAGCCGGACATGAACGCCAGCATCCCCGCCACGACCAGCAGCCCGGCGGCGGGTGCGGCGATCGCCCGGCGGCGGGTGGTTGCCCCCGCGACCAGGATGACCTGCGCGACCATCATCGGGATCGGCGCCGACAGGCGCGCCTGGGAGCCGAGCGCGTCCAGGAACGTGGCGTTCAGCCCGGCCGACAGCGAGATGACCGCGCCGGCCAGGTCCAGTGCGAGCAGCAGCCCGACCCCGGCGAGCAGCGAGACCTTCAGCGGCCGGTCGGTGGTGGTCGTGGTGGAGACGGACATGTTCTTCTCCTGAGGTCGTGGGGAACGGCCTCAAGGATGTGCGGGGCGGCCGCCGGGCGTCATGAGCCTCATGTCCCGACCTGGAGGGGACTTCTCGTCCCGTGACGGTGGGACAACCGGGTGGCACGATTCACTCCATGAAGGACAGATCGGTACGGCGTGCTGCGCTGGTCGGCGGGGTGCTCGTCGCCCTCGTGGTCGGCTCGCTGGCGGTCGAGCCGCGGTTGCGGGCGCTCGGCGTCACGGGGATCGTCGAGCGGTTCGACGCCTTCCGCGGTGTGGCGGCGCTGTCGTTCGGCGTGCCGGGGCTCTTCGTGGTGTCGCAGCGGCCGGGCGGGCCGGCGGGCCGGGTGGGCTGGGTGATGGTGTTCACCGGGGCGGCCCAGGCGGTGGGGCTGGCGCTCGGCACGTACGGGCTGCTCGGCATCAACCAGGGCGTCGAGGGCGGCGTCGGGGGCGGGCGGCTGCCGGGTGACGACTGGGCGATGTGGGCGTCCAACTGGTTGTGGATGCCGGCTTACCTCGTCGTGCCGACGGTCTTCCTGCTGATCTTCCCGGACGGGCGGCTGCCCTCGCGCCGCTGGCGGCCCGCGCTGGTGGCGGCGCTCGTCGCGATCGGGGCCAACACGCTGGACTGGATGCTGCGGCCGGTGCCGTACGAGAACGTGCCCGGCCTGTTCCCCGACGGGTACGCGGGCGTGCTGGCCGGTCTGCGCGGCCTGCCCGACGTGCTGGACGGGCCGGTCGTCGCGTGCACGGCGGGGGCCGTGGCCGCCGCGGTGGCCTCGCTCGCCGTCCGCTACCGGTCGTCGGGCGAGGAGGTGCGCAGGCGGCTCCAGTGGGTGGTGGCCGCCGCGCTGATCACGGTCGCGCTGGCCGGGGTGGCGCTCGTCGCGTCCTGGGGAGCGGGCGCGCTCGTGCTGGCAGCGGTGCCGCTGCCGGTGGCGGTCTCGGTCGCGATCGTCGCCCACCGCCTGTGGGACCTGGACCTCCTGCTGTCGCGCGCGCTCGCCTTCGGCGCGCTCAGCGTCGGGCTGCTGATCATGTACGCGCTGGTCGCGTTCACCCTCGGTGGCATCGTCGGCGCGGGCGTGTCGGCGGTGCTCGTGGCGTTCGTCGTGCATCCCCTGTACGCCCGGGTCCTCGCCGCCGCCAACCGCCTGGTGTACGGCGACCGCGACAACCCGGCCCGCGCGCTGCGCATGCTCGGCACCCGTCTGTCCGGCGCCGGCGTGCCGGGCGAGTTGCTCGACCAGATGGCCGCGGAGGTCGGCAGGGTGTTGCGCGTCCACTACGTCGCGGTCGAGGAGTCCGGCGCGGTCGTCGCCTCCTGGGGCCGTCCGGGCGCGGTCGCCGAGAGCGTGCCGCTGCTGCACCGGGGCGAGCCGGTCGGCGCGCTGCTGCTCGGCGAACGGCTGCGCCCGAAGGACCACAAGCTGGTGGGCGAGCTCGCCCCGCACGTCGCGGTGACCGTGCACGCCCACCGCCTCGGCGCCGACCTGGAGCGCTCGCACGGCCGTATGCTCGCCGCCCGCCAGGAGGAACGCGACCGCCTGCTGTACGAGCTGCACGACGGCCTCGGCCCCAACCTGGCCGCGCTCGCGCTCCAGACCGACCGCGCCCGCCGCCTCGTGGACACCGACCCCGCCAAGGCCAAGGGGGTGATGGACGAGCTGTCCAGGCGCATCCGCGCCACCGTCGAGGACGTCCGCACGATCGTCAACGACCTGCGGCCGCCGCCCCTGGACGACCTGGGCCTGGCCGGCGCGCTGGCCGAGCTCGGCAGGGGCTTCGCCGGCGACCTCGCGGTCGACGTGGAGGTGCCGCCCGACCTGCCCGTGCTGCCGCCGCCGGTCGAGCTCGCCGCTTACCGGATCGCCGCCGAGGCGCTGACGAACGCCGTACGGCATGCCATGGCCTCCCGCTGCACGGTCACGCTGCGCGCCACCGACACCCTGGAGCTGCGCGTGCAGGACGACGGCGTGGGCGTCGGCGCGCCCGTCCGGCGCGGGTTCGGCCTGGCCTCGATGCGGCGCAGGTCCGAGGAGCTGAACGGCACGTTCGAGCTGGTCACCGGCTCGGGACCGGGCACGCTCCTGCTCGTCAGACTCCCGCTGGCGGCCTGATGATCAAGGTCATGGTGGTGGAGGACCACCCGGTGTTCGCCGAGGGCCTGGTCGCGCTCCTCGGCGACGCGCCGGAGATCGACGTCGTGGGCGTCGCGAGCACCGGCGAGGCCGCCGTCGACCTCGCCGGACGGGTCGCGCCGGAGGTGGTGCTCATGGACCTGCACCTGCCGGGCATCAGCGGCGTGGAGGCGACCGCCCGCATCCTCGCCGACCGGCCGGAGACGGTCGTGCTGGCGCTGACGATGCTCACCGACGACGAGAGCGTGCTCGCCGCGATCCGCGCCGGGGCCCGCGGCTACCTGCTGAAGGAGTCGACCGGCGAGGACATCGTACGCTCGGTGCGGGCGGTCGCGGCCGGGCAGGTGGTGTTCGGCGCCTCTACGGGCGAACGCCTGCTGTCGGTGCTCGCCACGACCGCGGCACGCCCGCGCCCGCTGCCCGAGCTGACCGACCGCGAGGTGGAGATCCTCGACCTGGTCGCGGTCGGTCTGAACAACCAGGCGATCGCGCGGCGGCTCGTGCTGAGCGAGAAGACCGTGCGCAACCACGTGTCCAACATCTTCGCCAAGCTGCACGTCTCCGACCGTTCGGCGGCGGTTGCCCGGGCGCGGGATGCCGGGCTCGGCTCCGGCTGATCATCGCCGACTTCCGTCCGCCCGCGAACCCCCTGGCCGGACACCTGACCGTGCGGGTGCCGATCAATCCTCCGGCCAGGTGAAGCCGCATGCCGATACTCCATGGTCTTCGGACGGCCGTCACTCTCGCGGCTTCTGCCTGCGCCGCCACGGGCGCAGCCTGCCCAACCGCGCCCGGAACGCCGCGCCGTAGCATCGGCCCAGGGCCGCGCGAGCCTCCTGCGTGCCGGGGTGGTGAGGACCGAGCATCCGGTCGGCGTCGGCGACGACTCTCTTCAGCAACGTGATCGCGTCTCCCCAGCGATCCACCCTTGAGTAGGCGATCCCCAGGTTGATGAATCCCTCGATGGCGTCCTGAAGGCCGAACAGCCGCTCCGTGTCGGCAGCAACCCGCTCCAGCAGGGGAATCGCTTCCTTTGAGCGTCCCGCCTCCAGGAGGACGAAACCCATGCCGCCGCGGATGGTGACAGTGTGGGAATGGTCTTCGCCCAGAATCCGCCCGAGGTCGGCTGCGGCCCGCTCCAGCAGCGCGACCTTCTCGTCCACTCCGACGGCATCGGACTGGTCCTCGCCCAGAACCCGCCCGACGTCGGCCACCACGCGCCGTAGAGCATGCGCTTCCTCGGCCTGCCCCGTCGTCTCGTAGAACCGCACCAGGCCGGCGTAGGCAGACAAGCCGTCGGGGTTGTCCGGGTCCACGAGCCGCCGCGCCAGGACCATCGCTTCCTCCGTACGGCCCGCATCCCAGTAGCAGGCGGCCAGCTCCATGCGGGCCATGACGGTGTCGGGGTGGTCCTCACCCAGCAGCCGTTCGGCCTCGGTGACGTTGAGCTGCGCCACGTCGATCGCGTGGTCCGGACGCCCCGACGCTCGGTAGGTGTCGGCCAGGGTGTCCCGAAACTTGCGGGTGTACGGGTGACCGGTACCGAGGATGCGCTCGGCGTCGGCGACGAGCCGCTCCCCGAGAACGATTGCTTCGTCGACGTGCCCTGCCTCGAAGTGCAGCGCGGCCAGGTTGCCGCGGGCCACGAGGGTGACAGGATCGTCATCGCCCAGCAGCCGCTCGGCGTCGGTGATGGCCCGTTCCGCCAGGTCGATCGCTTCTCCGGTGCGGCCCGCTGCGTGGTAGTAGCCGACGAGGTTCGCTCGGCTCTCCACGGTGGTGGGATGGCCCTCGCCCAGGATCCGCTCCCGGTCGGCGACGATGCGCTCCCCGAGGGCGATCGCCTCAGCGGTGCGCCCCGCCTCTGAGTAGGAGCCGGCCAGGATGCTGCGGGAGGCCAGGGTGTCGGGGTGATCCGGTTCCAGGACCCGCTCGCGGTCGGCGAGGACGCGCTCCCCGAGGGTGATCGCCTCAGCGGTGCGCCCCGCCAGTGAGTAGTAGGCGGCCAGGTTGCTGCGGGCCAGGACGGTGGCCGGGGCGTCCTGGCCCCAGAGCCGCTCGCGGTCGGCGACGACGCGCTCCCCGAGGGCTATCGCCGCGGCGGTGCGCCCCGCCACCAAATAGGAGTTGGCCAGGATGCTGCGGGAGGTCAGGGTGTCGGGGTGATCGTCGCCCAGCAACCGTTCGGAGTCGGCGGCGACCTGCTCTCCAAGGGCGATCGCTTCCGCGGTGCGCCCCGCCCGGCGGTACGAGTCGGCCAGGAAGCTGCGGGAGGTCAGGGTGTCGGGATGCTCGTCGCCCAGCAGCCGCTCGGCGTCGACGGCAAGCCGCTGCCAGTGGGTCACCGCGGCGGCGTGTGCGCCGGCGTCCAGCAGACTCATCCCGGCCCGGTACAGAACCGGGTGGAGGTCGGGCTGCCACAGCAGGTCGCCGGCCAGGACGGTCAGGGTGTCGGTGTTGGCCCTCAACACAGTGGCCAGGTCGCGATCGGTGTGGTCCTCCTCGGGCCAGATCGCCGCGAGGGCGTCCGCGGCGGCGCTCATGGCCGCGGCGAGCACGGGCGCGGGGGCGTTCTCGCGGGCGGCACGGGCGGTCAGCGCGTGCATGCTCACCGCGCGGGCGCCGTCCTGGGAGCCGAAGGTGATCAGGCTGTAGTGGTGCAGCAGCCACAGCACGGACCGGGCCTGTTCGGCGGTGACCTCTGCGGGCTCAAGGGCGTCCGCATGACCGGAGGGCAAGCTGCGGTGGGCGCTCAGGAAGCTGATGACCGCTGCACCGGCCCACAGACTCAAGGGGTGACCGACCGGGTCCAGGTGAGCTGTCAGGCACAGGGCCGGCGCAGCCACGCCCGACGGGTCGCGGCGCCGGACGGCGTCCAGCGCCAGCAGCAGGGCGGCCGCGACCGGCCGGCCATAGCCCTCGGTGTCTGCCTCGGGAGGCAGCATCGCCTCCAGACGGGTCCGCTGGTCGACGAACAGCCGAAGATAGGACGCGCAGGGCACATCCTCGTTGATCATGTAGGCGGCCGCGTGTGACAAGGCCAGCGGCAGGTGTCCCAGCTCGCGCAGCAGATCCGTGGCCTGCGCGTCCAGCAGTCGGGACATGTCCGTGTCGGTGAACCGGTGACGCAGGTAGGCGATGGCTTCGTCCGGGGCGTAGGTACCGACATCGACGACGGCCCGGCCGCCGCCGGACATCAGAGCGTCGCGGCGCCGGGACGTGGCCAGCACCCGGCCGTCCCAGTTGGACGATGACGGCGGCCACCACCGCTTGATGCTCTCCGTGTCGGCGACGTCGTCGAGTACGACCAGCCACGAGCGGGAGGTGGCGGCCAGCCACTCCAGAAAGGCCCGCGCATCACTCTCGACGTCCTGCCCCTGCGCGCCCTCTGCCCGGACGCGGAGGGCGGCGGCGGCGTAGCCGGTGACGACCTGCGCTGTGTCAACGGCGTTCACCCACACCACCAGTTCGGTGCCGGCGGCCAGGGCCTGCTGTGCCCGGGCGGCCGCGAGCTGGGACTTGCCCACACCGCCGCCGCCGGAGAGCACCAGAGAGGTGCGTCCGGCCCATGCCCGGTCGATCCGGTCGCGCAGGCCGGGGCGCGGTTGGAAGGCGGAGGCCAAGAGCGGCACATCGCCCACCACCACCGGCCAGACGACCGGAGGGCGCGGCGGGGCGTGATAGTCGAGCCGCTCGATGTACCCGGCGGCGAGCCCACCCGAATCCGCGTGGATCGACAGGTGCGCGGTGATGTGCGGAGCGTGCCGAGCGCCGGGCGCGGTCAGCTCCCGTCCGGACCCGGCGACAAGGGGTTTCCGAAGGTCACGTCGCCCATCTTCACAGCCGCTGCCGCGTGGTTCCGGGCCTCGATGTGCACGTCGCCGCCGATGGCGATGCCGTCGTCCGCGGCCGACACACCGCCGCCGGCCTGCTGAGCCAGGGCCACCAGCTCACGTATCTGGGCTGCCACTTGCTCACGGCCGCCCTCGTCCAACTCCTCCAGCAGATCCTGGAAGCGGGTGCGCCAGGCGGTCACCGCGGCGTCCCGCACCTGCTCGGCCGCGCCGGAATCGGCGCTCTCCAGTTCGGCTGCCGTACGGTCCAGCCTGTCCAGGGCTGCTTCCTGAGCGGCATCCGCCGCAGGGCCACGGCCGAAGACACGGGCCGCCCGCTCCCGGAAGCCCTGCCAGGCGTCCGTGCCGGCCGCCTGAGCCACTGCTACCCCGGCCGCCGAAGCCAAGGCGATCAACGCCTGATCCAACATGCCGCCTCCGTGCCCAAAAATGTGGGGGAAAACGCCTGTTCCGGCGTAGGCAGCATACTCGGCTACGACCGGCCCGCGTCCTGCTGGAGAAGTACGCCGGGTTCGACCTGCACCAGCTGCGCCACAGCGCCGCCGGCCACCTCGGCGAGGCCGAGGTCCCGCTCCTGGCCGCCGAAGGCCGCACCGTCCGGGCCCTCAGGTAGCGCTGGACTCGCCTGGCTCTCTGGCTTCATCGGCGCCTTCGGCGGGCGGCTGCGCCAATCGAAGCGTCCGCCCTCCCGTGCCATCCGACGCCTCCTTCCAGGTCGTCGGCCATATCCTCACCACGTCCTTGGCCACCGGCGCCAGTCGCACGCCGCCTAACGCTGCGGTCTCCAGTCCCACTGCCCTCTCGAACAAGGCACTGTCAGTGAAGGTCGCCCCACCAAACCAGGCATCGCTGTCGAAGGTCGCTCCTGCGAACCAGGCACCAGCGAAAGTCGCGCCACCAAACCAGGCGGCACCGACGAAGGCCGCCCCGGTGAACCGAGCAGCGCGGTTGAACGTCGCTCCCTCGAACTGAGCGGCGATGGTGAAGGTGGCCCCCGCAAAAGTGGCGGCTCCGGTGAAGGTCGCTCGCTCGAACCAGGCGGCACCATCGAAGGTCGTTCCGCCGAACCGGGCGGCTCCGTTGAAAACGGTCCCGTCAAACATGGCATCGCCGACGAAGATCGACCCAGCGAACGTGCTGTCACCCATGAAGATGCTCTCGGCGAACCTGGCTTCGCTGATATGGCAGTTACGGAGGTCGAGGTCAATGAGTGTTGCGCCGGAGAGGTCGATGCGGACGTCCGGCCAGTGACGGGCGTTGAGGTCAGCGGGGCGAATCCGCCGCCAAGGACGTGCGGTCGGAGAGTGATGGCGCAGATGATGGGCAAGGATGCGCTGGGCGGCCAGGCGGACCTGCCGCTCCTCCTGGGGGTCACGGCCGGCGGGCTCCGAAGTGGTTCCCTCTGTGGGCGGAGTGAACGGCATGCGCAGGTAGGCGCAGATCACGTCCACGATCGTCTGCCGGAACTCGGGATCAGGCGTGCCCTGGGCGAGCTGCTCCAGCGCGTACAGTCCCCCCAGGCGGACTGGGGCCTGGGGGCTGCCGAGCTGCTCGACGGCCTTGCTGTAGCGGTCGGTCACGTGGCCGCGCTCGCCGAGTTGGAAGGAACGGCGGGCAGTGTCGGCGTTGCGCGCGGTGTAGAACACCGCCAGCAGAGCAGCCAGCCCGGTGGCCACGGCCAACACCCTGCCTCGGACCGCGTCCAGAGCCGCCGCCAGATCCTTACCGGTCAGTCCTGTCGGCCCGCCGATGGTCACCCCGTCGATGTTCTCAAGTATCCAGCGCGTCCCTGGGCCCAGCATCCAGACGATCGACGCCACCAGTGCACCACCGATCATGGGGATCACGATCGAAATGGACTTCTTCGCCATGGGCCCGATGATGCGGCCGGAACCGGGCTCAATGGACGCCGAGTGACGTGATCGTGACCCCTGGAAGGATCCTCGTGCCTGCCCGTCGGGGAAGGACGGTGGGACGTCGGCCTGCTCGTCGGCGCGTCCGGCGCCGGGAAGATCACGCCGGCCCGCGGGCTGTGGCCGGGCCGGCTGGTCGAGGCGCACGCCTGGGGGACCGGGCGCCTCGTAGAGCCGGTTCCGGTCGGCGTTCGGGAGTTCCCTGACGCGACAGATGTCGATGTCGCCGGTGGCGAAGAGCTCGCCGAGCGGGGACGGGCTGGGCTGTAAGCACGCGGCTGCGGACCCGTCAGCCGACCGGCCACCGTGTGGTGGTCGGCTCACCGCGCCTGGACTGTGGACGGTGAGCGGCGTCTATTGGTGGGGGATGTCCACGCCGGCGGAGCGCAGTTTCGCCTCGACCAGCGTGGTCAGCTGGGCCATGGCCGACCCCTGGTCTTCGCCGTGATGGTTGAGCAGGCCGTATCGGGTGACGTCGGTGCGGGCCTGGAAGCCGCTCGAGATCGCGAGCAGCGCGGGGTTGGCGAGGAAGCGGTCGGCCACGGCGGTCGCGAGTTCCTCGATGCGGGGCTCGTCGGGCGCCAGGTCCTTGGCGGCCCAGCATTCCTTGTTCAAGGCGACGAACCGAGCGTCGTCGAGGACGTGCTCGGCCTTGGTGAGATAGTCGTCGAAGCCGTCGGGGACCAGGGCCCTGGCCAGCACCATGCCCTCGCGGTAGGCCGCCACCTCATCCGGGGTGAAGCCGAGGTCGGCGGCCCGGTCCAGCAGCGCGCAGGCCCGGTCGGGCAACAGGGCCCGGTCACTGTTGGCGAGCCGGTCCAGCGAGTCGCCGCGCGCGATCAGCTCCTCGATCCGCTCGGTCAGCCGCCGTTTGACCTCGGCCAGACGGACGGCGAACCGCTCCGGATCGGCATCGAGCAGGGCAGCGATCTCGGACAGCGGTACGCCGGACTCGGCCAGTGTCCGGGCCTGGACCAGCCGCAGCAGGTCGGACGACCCGTAGCGGCGATAGCCGGAAGCGTCCCGGCGCGGTTCGTCGACCAGGCCCAGCCGGTGGTAGTGGCGGACGGTCTTGATCGTGACGCCGGCGAAGGCCGCCGCCTGGCCGATCGTGACGCCGCCGGTCATGGTCATCAGCGACTTTCGCGGGTGAGGGCGGCGAGCTCGCGTGTGACCTCGGCGATGGCGCGGAAATCCTTGCGCACGATCGTGCCGTGGTTGCCGGCGACCTTCGCGCCTATCGTGAGGTTCGGGTTGCGGGCGAGCACAGGGTTGAGAGTAGTGCGCATCTGCTCCTGCTCGTCATTCTTGCTTCCCAGGGCTTCCCCCGAGCCGACCACATACCGGACCGGGACCGTCAGGCTGTCGAGGACCGGTTCGAGGGCGGCGTGCAGGATGTGGGCCTCGATGTTGATCTCGGCATGCTGTGCGGCACTCATCCGCGCGGCGTTGCCGATGAGGCGCGCCATCGGCAACGCCCATCGGGCCTTGTGGAACAGCCGCCGGATGCGTTCGTGGCCGGCCTCGTCGGTCCACCCGGACGGAAAGGGGCCGTCGACCCCGACCACGCCGGCGACGCGGCCCGGATGCCGGGCGGCCCAGTGGACCCCGAGCAAGGCGCCGTAGGACCAGCCCACCAAGAGCGGTCGCTCCACCCGCCTGGCTTTCAGGACGGCGTCGAGATCCCGGACGCAGGCCTCGAAGGAGTAGTCCGCCGACTTCTTCGATTTGCCGCGAGCCCGCTCGTCGTAGGTGATGTGCCGCCACCCCGGCCCCAGGGCGTTGATGACGGGCCGCCAGTGCCGCTGGCTCGCGTAGGAACCGTTCAGGTAGACCACGGGGATGCCTGACCCGCCGGTGTCGGTCACGGCCAGTGCGGTGTCCTCCACCGGCAACAGGCCCTTCCACCCCAGGTGGGCAGCGTTCGAGTTCGTCATGCCACCAGCGTCACCCTTGACCTTAGGGGCAAGGTCAAGTCGCGTTTACGTGAATTCCGGCACGACAGGTGCGCGGCCTTCGAAGCTGGAGGACTCCATCGCGGTTCCCGATCCCGACCCCGAAGGCGAGGAAGGGGGTTTCACCCCGGCCTGTCACAGTTGTCGCGCGGGTCTCCTTCACCACCACGCCGCTCATCGACCCCGGCTACCGGCCAAGATCTTCTGGGGGTGCCGCCGGAATGCGGCAGGAACGGGCCGCATCCGGTAGGCACGCCACCGCGCCGAGGACGGAGGCGGCGGCGGCCGCTGCCGGATCGTCGCCGCCGCGCAGCCGTTCGAGGGCCGTAACCGCCTGGTCGCGGCCGACGTCACCGGCGAGCAGCCCGACCGCGATCCGGTACCGCACCCCCTGATCGCCCTCAACGGCGAGCCGCGCCAGCAGCGCCCCGGCCGAAGCACCCAGCGCGGCCCGCGCCCGCACCCGGAGATCGCCGTCCTGAAGCGCGTCGTCGAACACCCCGGCGAACATCCCCGGCGCCCGCAGCCGGGCGAGCGCTTCGAGGGCGACCATCCGGACGGGCGTTCGCGCCGACTCGGGTGGATCGTCATGATTCCGATCATCGAACTCGCCCGGATCCCGCACGAGAAGTGCCACGACCGCCGCGTCGCCGGAGTCCCCGTGCGCCGTGAACCACCGCAGCGCCTCGGCCCGCATGCCCGGATCGGCTGCCGACAGATTCGCAAGCATCTCCGCCCTCACGCGTCCATGATCCCTTCAATGACGGGAATCGGGGTCCCGGTGCAAGCCGTCTGACCGCCGCGAGGCTTCTCCACTGCCTGCGGCGACGTGCTCGCACGGCCCGTTTCTGCCGTATCTCCGACGGCACCCCCATTGCGGCTGTCTTCCGTCGCCACCATCGGCTGCAGCCCTGCCTCCACCTACGACCAGCGCATGACCTGTCTGCGCAAGGTGGCCGGCCGCGGGGTGGACACCTACAAGCGGCTGTGGGCCGGGAGAGCACCCCGCGGGGTGCGACGCGCTGTCATGCCGCCCGCCGGCGCCGCACAGCCCGCCGGATCGCCGTCGGAAGGAACCCCGCACCGACGCTGACCGCGGCCGCCGCGACGGCCAGCAGGGTCGACCGCCAGGGCCAGGCCGCCCCGGTGAGCGTCAGGTGGGCGGAGGGGTACTCCGAGAACTTCGCCGTGACCCGGGCCGTGGAGCGGTCGCTGTGGCGGGCGACGTCACGCAGGACCGGATCAAAGCCGAACTCACCGGCATGCCGTCCCCCGCCGGGCAGTTCGACGGCCAGCTTGTCGCGCTGCGCCCAGGTGCGCAGCGACGTGTCGACGGCCGACACATCCGCGACGCCCGGCACCACGAAGCGGTCCACTCCGTGGGAGCTGGAACCTGTCGGCTGGGCGATCAGGACGAGGCCGTGACGAGTGGTGACTGTGCCACGGCTGCCGAGGACCACCGTACGTGCGCTGAAGGACACCCCGCCGTACGCTTCGAAGGCGGCTGCGGCGTCGATCTCATCGACGCCGTCGACCAGGCCGATCCCCACCGTGGAGCGCAGCCAGGGGAACGCGGCGTTCAGGGCGTACGGCAGGTCGCCGAGTGTGAGGTGGTTGGCCGGGATCGTGGTCGGCCCGTCCAGAGTCCAGCCCGGATACGACAGGCCCTTCCCGATTCGGGCGGCTTCGCCGTTGCCTGCCAGTTCCTCCACGACCCTTAGGGCTCCGACCGTACCGGAGGTGATGCCGGCGGTGGTGGTGACCCGGCCGTCCTCCACATACCGCTGGCCGCGCTTCCAGTGCACCCGGGGGTAATCGCGCTGCAAGGAGCTGATGTTGGACCAGAAGGAGGTCGCGTCCCGGTCGTCCAGCAGGCCGGAGGCCGCCAGCAGCTCCGAGCCCGCGCATACTCCCAGAACACGCGCGCCCTTGCGGTGCCGCTCCACGATCCACTCCCGCAGCCGCGCCTCCTTGGCGTCGGCCGGTTCGGTCACCGCGGGCACGACCACCACATCGGGCTCAGGGATCACTCCGCTGCCCACCTCGGCCAACGTGTGGTCGGGCAGGAGATGGGCTCCGCCGGACAGCGGGGAGACGCGGCGCTCGGCCGCCACGGTGTAGACGAAGAACTTCTCCGACTCGGCGAACACCCGGTACGGCGCCATCACGTCGGTGGCCACAGACCCCTCGTTGCTGACCACCACGGCCACCGTGATCCGGCCGGTCGGCACGGCCCGCGCGGTCGGCCACGCCCGCGCGTCCGATGCGGTCGGTGCGGGGGCGAAACTGTCCGCCATCGACATGCTCACCCCCGCGAAGGCGATCCCGGCGAACGACGCCACCGACAGCGCCGTGCCCATGAGCACCCAGCCCGCACGGCGGACCACCCAGCGCCCCCTGTTCAATCTTGACACGACATACCTCCATAAAGCGGACGATTGATGGGGGTGCGGCACACGCAACCGCCCCATGGGGAGAACAAGAAAGGAAGTGGCCGAGGGAAGGCGTCAGGAGCCGTTCCCAGCGGGCGTTTCAGCCGGCGGGGCGCAGCTGCGTGCGGAGTCGGGACGGCGAAATGCCGAAGCTCGCGGTGACCAGGCGGCGCAACTGCCGTGCGTCACGGAAGCCGCAACGGGCGGCGATCGTCTCCACCGTCAGGTCGGTGTCCGTCAGCAGGGCACGGGCCCGTTCCAGGCGCAGCCGGCGCTGGTAGGCCAGCGGGGTGATCCCGGTGGCCGTGGTGAAGGCCCGCGTCAGACCGCGCGGCGACAGATGGGCAACGGCGGCGAGCTCGTCGAGGGAGTGCGGGGCGTCCAGGTTCTGAGCCAGGTGGTCCTGCACCCGGTGCACGGCGGGCTGCAGATGGTCGCGGTAGCGCAGGAACGGGCTGATCTGGGCAGCATCGCCGTCCCGCCGTAGATAGAGCACCAGCTCACGGGCGACGGCGGCGGCCAATTCCGGGCCGTGGTCGCGTTCGACGAGGGACAGTGCAAGGTCGATCCCGGAGGAGATGCCCGCGCTGGTACTGATGCGCCCGTCGTGGACGTAAAGGGCCGCCTCGCGGACCCGGGCTGCCGGATACCGCTCGCGCATCGCTCCGGTCAGCGACCAGTGCGTCGTGCACGCCCGGCCATCCAGCAGCCCCGCCTCTCCCAGGGCCGCGGCGCCGCTGCACACCGATGCCACCCGCGCCCCCGCGTCATAAGCCTCCCGCAGCCATCGCACTGCGGCGCTCGACACCAGTCGGTCGGATCCGGTCAGTCGTGGCCCCGGCACCAGCACCAGATCACCCGGTCCCGCCTGCGTCGCCGCGAGCGCCTGGAGCCCAGCGAGCTCCAGCCCCTGCGCCGAGCGCACCCCACCGGTCTCGGCGACGTACTCCAGCCAGTAGCAGCCGCCCAAGTGGGCTGCCGCAGAGAAGACCTGGACCGGGCCGCCGAGATCCAGCAGGTTCACCTCGGGCAGCACCAGCACGACCACCCGTCCCGTACGCCCGCTCGTCACGTCACTCACACGGACACAGTAGGCAAGCTCCACCGATGCCCACGAGGGCAACCAGCGCCGGAGACCGGACGGATCAGGCACTGCGAGGTCCGGACCCTTGATCAATCTGTGGGATTCGCTCTCGGGGCGGGGCCTGGGTCGGTAGAGCTTCCCGAGCGGTTACGGCAGCAGTTCGAGGGGGTGATCTGGCGGTTCAGGACCGGCGGACAGTGGCGGGAGCTGCCGGTGCCTGGCCGACCGTCTGCAACCGCTTCCGGTAGTGGCGTGACACGGGCCTCTTCGAGGCCCAGCTGGCCTGCGCGGGGTGAGGAGAGCGGCGAGAAGGGCCCGGTCCTCGGGTGCGGATCGCGTTCTCGTGTCAGCGCCGAGTTGGCGTTGGAGGACGGCGATCTGGTGACGCAGAACGAGAATTTCCAGGTCCTTGTCCCGTTCGCTCATGGGCAGCAGTCGCAGCGCGGCGAAGGCGTTCGTGACGGTCAGGTAGGCCAGGCGGAGCAGCACAGCGGATCATCCTGCCGTACGCGTTTCCGTCTC
Organism: Nonomuraea sp. NPDC004702; assembly: GCF_053601695.1. NCBI lineage: Bacteria > Bacillati > Actinomycetota > Actinomycetes > Streptosporangiales > Streptosporangiaceae > Nonomuraea > Nonomuraea sp. NPDC004702. The sequence goes on along the minus strand of NZ_JBSGCE010000030.1, from coordinate 58,522 downwards.
CCGGCTGACCGGAACTCGCGTACGTTGCAGCGAAAGCCCTCGCAAAGCAATGACCTGTAGTCATCGCAGGCGCGGTGCTGGGCGTGGGCGAGGCGATCGCAGCGGAGCTGAACCGGGGGCGTACCACCGTCAGCGCGGCCATCGCCGCGCTGACGGACCGGACCGTTGCCGGTAGCGCTGCGGGCGGACGCCGCCCGCAGAGGGCTCGGCCGGATCAGAGGTTCACCGCCGAGGCGGTCTCCTTCAGCTCCGCCTCGTCCATGTGGGCCACCCGGCTGGTGAAGAACCAGGAGTGCCCGAAGGGGTCCTCCAGCTCGACCTGCAGATCGCCGTGGAACTGCATCTCCACCGGCCGGATCACGTGCGCTCCGGCCGCGATGGCGCGCGTCGCGAACGTCTCGACGTCCGCGACGAAGACCATCAGGTTGACCGGGGTGCCGCCGATCGTCTTCGGGCTGTGGAAACGGTACTCGGGGTACTCGTCGCGCAGCATGAAGACGGCGTCGCCGATGCGGAACTCGGCGTGCGCGATCTTGTCGCCCTGGCGGGGGATCTCGATGCGCACGTCCGCGCCGAAGGCCTCCCGGTAGAAGGCGATCGCCGCCTTGGCGTCGTGCACGTTGAGGTAGGGGACGCCGCCCTTGTACTCCTCGGGGATGGGGTTCGTCATGGTGTGCTCCTTCGTCGTTGCCATGCCTCCACCCTGGGCGCCGCACTGACCTGCAACAACGACGAGATCCGAAACGATCCTCAACCCCTGGGTTAGCGATCGAGCTCTGCCTGCAGGAGCTTGAGGAAGGAGCGCACCCTGCTGGTCTGGCCGCCGACCGGCCAGACCGGGCCGTACTCGATCGGCGGTAGGTCGGCGATAGGCACGTAGGCGAGATCCGGCCGGGAGTGGTACCGCGTGGCCTGCCCGCCCACGACGGCCATGCCCGCGCCGCCGCTGACCAGGGTGAGCAGTTCCTGCCGCGAGGTCAGCACCTGCTCCCGCCGGATGGGGCGGCCGCTGGGGGTCTGCGCCGGGATGAGGGCGTCGAGCAGGTAGGCGGGCGCGTCGGCGGGGACCAGCACCAGGTCCCTGGCCAGGTCCTCCACCGTGACGGCGGCGCGCCGGGCGAAGGGGTGCCGCGCGGAGACGGCCAGCAGGCGGGGGTCGCGCAGCAGGGCGGGCCCGCTCGACAGGTCGCTCTCCCGGACGGGCAGCTCGGTGATCTGCAGGTCGAGTTCGTCGCCCCGCAGCGCACGGAAGGCGTCCGACAGGTGCACCTCGCGGATGCGCACCTCGCAGTCCGGATGGCGGGCGCGGAACGCCTGCGCGGCGGCCATGATGGCCTCGCCCACCAGGGGGCTGGAAAAGCCCACCCGAAGGGTCCCGGCGAACCCCCGGCCGGCGGCGACGGCCTTGGCGATGCCTTCCTGAATGCGCTGGTAGCCCGCCTGCACGTCGTTGCGGAGCTGACTGCCCACCGGGGTGAGCGTCACGTGGCGGCTGGTCCGCTGGAACAACGCGACACCGAACCGGCGCTCCAGCTGCTTGATCGTCTGGCTCACCCGGGCCCCGCTGACGCCCAGCCGCTCCGCCGTACGACCGAAGTGCAGCTCCTCGGCCAAGGTCAGGAAGATCTCGATGTCACGCCGTTCCATAACCCGTACGTTAGCGATCGTTGCGAAATCCGGCGTTGCCGCGGGTGGGGGCGGGGGCGAGCCTGGACACCATGAAGAACACCGTACCCGTGGACATCACCCTCGACGTCAGCTGCATCTGGTCCTACCTGGCCTTCACCCGATACCGGCGAGCCGCCGCCCGCTTCCGAGCCGAGGGCGGGCACGTCGACCTGACGATCCGGTCCTGGCAGGTGGAGCCCGGCGCGGTGGGCGGCGAGTCCAAGCTCGCGCAGAGCCTGGCCAGGTTCGGCGAGAGCGGGGTGGCGCGGGTCGACGCCCTCGCGGCGGCCGAGGGCATTCCGCTGGACTTCGCCAAGGCGTTGACGGCCGACACCCGGCACGCCCACCAGCTCATCGCCATGGCCGCCGACCAGGGGCTGGGCGAGGCCATGACCGCGCGGCTGTTCCAGGCCCACTTCGTGGACGGCGCCCACATCGGCAGCCTCGGCGTGCTGCGTGCCCTGGCTGCGGAGCAGGGCGTGCGATGGGATGAGACGGTCGCCGTGCCGTGGGCTCGGGAGGTGACCGCCGTGCCGGTGTTCCGCTTCGGCCGGCAGCCCGCGCTCCACGGCGGCACCCTGTCGGAGGAGGCCCTGTACGGCCAGCTGGCCGTCGTCGCGAACGCCCTGACGTGATCGGGCTCGGCCGCCGCGCCCGTGATCGCCGAGCCGCTCCTGTGCGGGCGCGCGTCAGGCTGGCCGGTCATGCGTGCCATCCTGCGTGACGGGCCGGTCATCCGGGTCACCGACGATCCCGATGGCGTCATCGGGGAGTTTCTGGAGTACGCGCTGTCGGCGCATGTGCTGTCCGGGCGGGAGCGGACCGGGCTGGCCGACGATCTCGGAGCGGTTCGCCCCGGACGGGCGGGGGCTGACCGTGCCGGATCTGTTCGTCGCCTACCGGGCCGCCGGACCGGACGACCTGCCGCCGGGCCTGGAGGAGGTCCGGGTGGAGCTCGGGCGCGCGGAGCTGTGGGTGCTCACGCGGCTCCGGTTCCGCGGGCGGCCTGAGGCGTCGGCGGTCGTCGAGGGGGACGAGGTGCGGCGGTTGCTGGGCGAGGTGCTCTAGCGGTCGACATCCACGCCGTACGCGACTGGTGCCAGGCCCGTGGCGTCGCCCTGCGCGTCCTGTCGAGACCCCAGTCCGAATGCAGAACGAGCTGACCGTCGAAGGGATCGCCGCCGCCGAAGCCGAAGGCGGCTACCGCGGTCGCCCGCCCGCGCTGGCGCCCAGCTTGCAGAGGTGCGTCCGGCTAAGTTGCTCGCGGGCACCGCCAACGGCTGTCCGCAGGTTCAAGCCGGACTCATGGTTCGGGCAGCAGTCCTACTGCTCGCAGCCCCTCTTCATAGCCACCCTCGGAACATGCCCAGAATCGCTCGGCGGCGGCGATGACCGCCAGGCGCTCGCAGGTCGTCCATGCCTTGATCATGTCCAACAGGGCGCGCCCTTCCTCCGCCCATACCGCTGCCGCGCCCAACGCGATCACCGCCTCCACTTCCTGTGCCAGCAGGCGCGTGCTGGCCAGGCGGTCGGTGGAGTGCATGCCGTTCACCGCGTCCACGACCAGCAGAGCTTGACGCAGGGTGAGTGAAGGTATCGCCGTCATGCGCCGGCACGTGCACGCACGGCACGCAGCGCCTCCGTCAGTGATTCGGCGGTGGGGGCGCGTTCCGGGTCGATGAGACGTTGCAGGATCAGCCCCGTCAGCAAGGTCAGGTAGAAGGCGCCGACCGCCCGCTGCGTCGCTGGAGGCGACGTCCCTTCAGCGAGCCAGCAGGTCAATTCCAGGCGTGCGGCCTCCTGAGCGTCGGCCAATGCTTGGCGCAGCTGTGGCCTGCGCTCGGCCTGAGCGAAGACTTCGATGCCGGCCACGAAGACTGGGCGGTGGAGGTCGAGCAGCTCGATCGCCTGCTGCCACAACCTCCCATCCCCCTCGCGTGGCACTTCGCCCGCCATGGCCTGGCGCAGCTTGTCGGCCCACTCGGCGGTCGCCTCGACCATGGCGTCGGCCAGCAGCGCGTCCTTCGATCCGAAGTGGTAGCCGATGGAGGCCAGGTTGGCGCCGGAAGTCCTGGCGATGTCGCGTGCCGTGGTGTGCGCGTAGCCGCGTTCCTGCAGGCAGCGCTTGGCGCCCTCGATCAGCTTGTCTCGCTCCTTCATTCCGCCACCCTATCCAAACAAGCGTCACAAACATATGTTTTGCACGAACGTTTCAAACGTGTGTATGGTCGTCGGCATGGCACAAGCAACCGCAGCGGTTACGGCCGCGAGCGACTTCAGCCGCCTGTCCAGACTCATCCGGCAGGCCGGGCTCCTCGACCGGCGCCCCCGCTACTACCTGGTCCGGATCACCGCCGTCGCAGCCGCCTACCTTGCAGGAGCGGCAGCGTTCCTCTGGCTGGGCGACTCCTGGCTCCAGCTCCTGCCGGCCGCCTACTTCGCGATCGTCTTCGCGCAGGTCGCCCTGGTTCTGCACGATCTGGCTCACCGGCAGGTCTTCAGCGATCGGCGCCCGAGCGAGATCCTCGGGCGGCTTGGCGGCAACCTCGCCATCGGCCTCGGCTACGGCTGGTGGATGAACAAGCACACCCGCCACCACGCCAATCCCAACCACGAGCAACTCGATCCGGACGTCACACCCGACGTCCTCGTGTGGTCACAGGAACAGGCACGCGACGCGCGCGGCCTGGCCCGGCTCATCGGCGGCCGGCAGGCGTTCCTCCTCTACCCGCTGCTCCTGCTCGAAGGGCTCAACCTGCACGTCAGCGGTGTGCGGGCACTGCGGCAGCCCTGGATGAAACAGCGCTTCCTGGAGGGCGCGCTGCTGTTCGCGCACTTCGCCTGTTACCTGGGCGTGCTGGCTTGGACCCTGTCACCGGGCAAGGCACTGGTCTTCCTCGCCGTCCACCAGGGGCTGTTCGGCGTCTACATGGGCTGCGTGTTCGCCCCCGGCCACAAGGGAATGCCGACCCTCACGGGGGAGGCCAAGCTCGACTTTCTACGCAAGCAGGTGCTCACCACCCGCAACGTGCGCGGCGGCCGGTTCACCGACATCGCCATGGGCGGGCTCAACTACCAGATCGAACACCACCTGTTCCCCAACATGCCCACCCCCAACCTGCGCCTGGCGCAACCCATCGTGCAGGCCCACTGCCGGCAATTGCGCCTGCCGTACCACGAAGTCAGTTTCGTCGCCTCGCACGTGGAGGCGCTGCGTCACCTGCACCAGGCCGGTGCTCCGCTCCGAGAGAAGGGCCGCTCATGAAGGCCGGACGCAAGCAGTGGATCGGGCTGGCCGTCCTGGTCCTGCCCGTACTCCTGATCTCCGTCGACCTGCACGTCCTGTCCTACGCGCTGCCGTTCATCAGCGCCTCCCTGGCGCCGAGCGGTGCCCAGCTGCTGTGGATCATCGACATCTATCCGTTCATGCTCGCCGGGCTGCTGCTGCCGATGGGCACGCTCGGTGACCGGGTCGGGCGGCGGCGGCTGCTGATGGCGGGGGCCGCCGCGTTCGGTGCCGCCTCCGCGGTCGCCGCGTTCTCTCCCAGTGCCGACCTGCTGATCGTCACCCGTGCCCTGCTCGGGGTGGGTGGCGCCACGTTGATGCCCTCGACGTTGTCGCTGCTTCGCAACATGTTCCACGATGACGGCCAGCGCCGCGTGGCGATCGCCATCTGGACCGGCGCGTTCGCCGGCGGCGCGATGCTGGGCCCGCTGATGGGCGGCGCGTTGCTCGAGCACTTCTGGTGGGGGTCGGTGTTCCTGGTCAACCTGCCGGTCATGGCGCTGCTGCTGGTCCTTGCGCCGCTGCTGCTGGCCGAGTCGCGTGACCCGCGTCCGGGCAGGTTCGATCTGCCCGGAGTGGCGTTGTCGCTGGGCGCCATCCTGCCGACGATCTACGGGATCCAGCACATCGCCCAGGACGGCCTCGGCTGGGCGCCGGCGCTGGCCATCGTCGCCGGGCTGACGCTGGGGGCCGCCTTCGTCCGGCGCCAGCGCTCGATGGCCGATCCGATGCTGGACGTGCGCCTGTTGGGCAGCCGCGCCTTCACCGTCTCGATCGGCGCCAACACCCTCGGGGTCTTCGCGATGGTCGGCTCCAGCCTGTTCACGACCCAGTACCTGCAGATGGTCATGGGCGCCAGGCCGCTCATCGCCGGGCTGTACGCGCTGCCGTCGGCGGGCATGGCGATGCTGGCCGCCGGGCTGGCGCCGGTGCTCGCCCGCAAGGTCAGGCCGGGCCTGGTGGTCTGCGCCGGGCTGCTCGTCGGCGCGAGCGGGTTCATGCTGCTGTCCCGGCTGGACGTGACGGGGCAGAGCGGTCTGCTGATCGCCGGGATCATGCTGATGGCCGGTGGCGTCACGCTCGTCCTGACGGTCTCCTCCGATCTGATCATCGCCACCGCTCCGCCGGAGCGCGCGGGATCGGTCGCCGGGCTGTCACAGGTGGCCACCGAGTTCGGCGGCGCGCTCGGCATCTCCCTGCTGGGCAGCATCGGCACCGCCGTCTACCGGGGACACCTCGCCGAGACGGGCGCTCCGTCAGCGGCACTCGACACTCTGGGCGGCGCCCTGGAGTCGGCGCGGCACCTGACGGAACCGGCCGCGACCACGCTGGCCGCCGCCGCCCGCGAGGCCTTCACACAGGGTCAGCACTACGCCATGCTCGCCGCGGCCGCCGCGTTGTGCGTGATGGCGGTGCTCGCTCCCGTCCTGCTGCGTGCCGTACGGCAGGCGAAGGGCACCCCGCCGCCACCTGAGGACCGGCACGCCGGCCGCCACGCGATGCGTTGAAGAGGCCGCTTGCCACGGCAGGCGGAAGGGGGCGGGTCGGAACGAGGAGGGCGGAACAGGGCCGCCGGGGCGAGGAGCCTGGAGTGGGGCGGCTGGAGTGGGGCCGAGCGGTCAGGCGGGTGCTGATTCCCCGTGGCCCGCCGCCTGGGCGACCGCGCGGAGGCCGGTGGCCAGATCGTGGGCCCCCGGGGCGTTGTCGGGGTCGATCTGCCAGCGCACCAGCAGCCCGATGAACAGCGTCAGCAGCACCTGGGCCCCCGCCTCGTCGTGCCCGGGGAGGCGCGCGCTCAGCTCCCGCTGGGCCAGCGCCTGCCCCTCGGCCAGCCGGGCCCGCACATCAGGCAGGTGAGAGGCCTGCGCGAGCGTCTCGACATTGGCCCGCCAGACGGTCGGGTTGGTGCGGAAGGACTCGATCAGCTCACCCCAGAAGGCCTCGAACCATTCCTTGGAGTCGTCGGGAAAAGCCTTGAGGATCTCCGCGACCGCCTCGCCGGTCACCTCGATCATGGCCTGGGTGAGCAGCGCGTCCTTGGAGCGGAAGTGGTAGTTGATCGCGGCGAGGTTGCTGCCGGAGACGGCGATGATGTCGCGCACCGTCGTGCGGGCATATCCGCGCTCGGACAGACACTGCTTGGTCGCGGCCAGCAAATCCTCAGGAACTCCCACGTGATGATCCTACCAACGCCGCAAACAAGCGTTTCAAACATCCGTAGCCCACGGTGTAGCCGGCATCAGAATCGATGCCGGGCTCGCTGGTGTGAATGGTCACCTGTCTGTCGGGGTTGGGGAGACAGAGGAGAAGGCGGCTCACCATCGGGCAGGCCCCGCACCTGCGCGGTCTTGGCCAGTCCGTCCTGCTTTGGGGCTGGGACCAGTTTCAGGAGCGGAGGGCCTTTCCCGGACCCTCTGCGGTGCCGGCGTTGGCCTGGGGGCAGGCGCGGTGCCGGTCACGGCGTCAGCGTCGGTGGCGGGGGCCAGGTGCGGGATCTCGAAGACCGCCCGGCGGCCGTGGCGCCCGGTGCTGACGCGGCGGAGTGCGCCCTTGCTGATCAGCGCGATGATCATCAGGACCTTGTGTTCGCGGTGGCTCAACGTGGCCGGCGCGTGGTCCATCACCTCGACTGGCTAGCTCGCCAGACCCGAGTTGATCTCGGCGAGCAGCTGGGTCGCCTTCGTGTAGCGGACGAGGTTGTCCAGCGTGGGCGGCTGCGCGAGGGTGGCCTGGGCGTGGCGGACGGCCTCGCCCACCGTCCGCACCCCCAGGGCCCGCGCGGTGAGGCCGTCCACGGCGGTGCCGGCGTTGATCCGGCGGCCGGCCAGGTTGAGCGTGGTGGCCAGCAGTTCGGCCCGCAGTGTGTGCGGCTGCGTCAGCGGCAGGGTGAGGACGGCGGTGGACTCCCGCAGGGAGAGCGCCCCGTTCGCGGCCGAGCCGTCGGCGCCGTCGAAGCGGTCGTCGGTGGCCTGGACGCGGGCGAGCGCCTCGGCGGTGCGCAGGTCGGGCCGCAGCGCCCAGAACGTGACCGGCCCCGGGGCGCGGCTGGGGGAGACGGTCGTGATCCGCGTTTCCGCCGTCGCGGCGGCGGGGCTGGTGGGGCACGGGCCGGAGCCGTCGGCGCTCAGCGAGACCGGCACGGTGACCGTCGCCGCGTCCAGGAGCAGCAGGCTCGGCCGCGCGGTGAAGGCGATCGTGCCGGTCCCCGTGCCGGCGGGCAGCGTGCCGATGGCCCAGCGCAGCGTGGTGGTGCCGTCGGTGTTCCTGCTCACGGAGCCGGGGCGGGGCCCGGCGCCCTGGTCGAGCGCGGCGCTGTAGTAGAGGCCGGCGGGCAGCGTGGCGGTGAGCGTGGCGCCGGAGGCCGCCGCCCCGCCGGTGTTGCGGTAGGTCAGGGTGTAGGCGGCGGCCTCGCCGGCGTGGACGGTGGCGGGCGCGGTGGCCGCCACGCCGATCAGCGACCGGTGCACCGTGGTGGACACCTCTGCGGTGTTGTCGGACAGGGTGCCGGTCTCGGCGTATCCGCGCTCATTGGTCCCCGACACGGCCGCCTTGTTCGTCAGGACCGTCCCGTCCGTGGTCGCACAGGGGATGTCGTAGGTGAACGTCTCCCGCGCGGAGCCGCCCGCCGGCACGTCGGACGTCGTGCGGTGGACGACGTCGCCGCCGGGCATCGTGTCGTCGATCTTCACCGCCGTGGCGGTGGCGGGTCCCTTGTTGCCCACGGCCACGGTGTAGGTGAGCCGGTCGCCGGGGGAGGCGTCCTGCCTGTCCACGGTCTTGGCGGCGGTGAGGTCGATCGGCGGGTTGAGACTCGCGGCGGCCTCGGCGGTGATCTCGGCGCTGCCCAGGCCGAGCACGCCCTTGTGCGCGCCGTCCTCGAACCAGGGGCTCTCGCGGAAGTTGAGGTTCAGGTGGTCCCAGTCGTTCCAGGAGGTGAGGGTCTGCTTGGGGGAGACCGGGCAGGACGTGGTGTCGGGGCCCATGATGATGTGGTTGACGTCCCCGGACTGGTTCGTCGCACTGGTGCCGTCGCCATTCCAGTCGACCGGCTTGTCGGCCGGCGTGGTCAGCGCGACTCCGGGTTTCCCGGCCACCACCGTCCCGTACACGACCGTCGCGCTACCCGCTCCCGGCAGGGCGTCGCCCACCTCGTCGAGCCCCTGGTCCTCGTTCATGGGGGCGCGCTCCTGGGGCTGGTAGTCCAGGGGACGGGACGCGGTGGACGCCGTGGGGAACTGGTAGGAGTAGTTCATGACGCTCAGGTAGTTCGGCTTGCAGTTGACGCTGTCCAGGCCGCCGTGCTGCAGCCCTAGCGTGTGGCCGAGCTCGTGCATGAACGTGCCCGCCTCCGCCGCGGTCTGGCCGCCGTTGGCGGTGATCCGCGTGTTGTCCCACGCGCCGAGCGAGATGACGAAGTCGTTGCCGCCCGGCAGGGCGACGCGGGCCAGGTGGGCCAGGTCGACGTGCTGCTGGGTGTCGTCGCCCGCCTCGGCCTGGCCCGACGTGGTGCCGAGGCCGGTCAGCCCGTGCACCGACACGGCGTAGCGGAACGCCAGCCGCTTGGCGCCCAGGATGTTCTCGCAGTTGCGTGAGATCCGGTCGAGCACGTCGCCGAAGTTCCCGTCGCAGGCGATGGCGGAGTCGCCGAACTTGACATCGTCGAAGTCGTCCCAGCTACCGGGGCTCTTGGTGTCGAACGTGATCCGCTCCGCCTCGCCGGCCCGCTCCCCGGTATGGACGTGCAGGGTGATGCCGTGCGCCGCGAAGGCGGTCACCACCTGGCTGATGGCGTTCGGGTCGAACTCCCTGGAGCGCCGGCAGTACGACGCCAGGCAGAACATCGCGTCCAGCTCGACGAAGATGTCCTTCTTGTTCGGGTCGGCGCTGTACGGGGGCTGGTTCAGCGCGAGATCGACCGTGCCGTCCTGGTCGTAGTCGATGCCGTTGGTCTCCCAGTCGTCCAGCAGCCCGTCCTGGTCGGTGTCACGGCCGGTGTGCACCTTCAGGGTGGTGGAGCAGGTGCCGATCGTCGTGTCGCCCGACAGCGTCGAGGTGATGTCGATCCGCAGGCCGCTCGCGTCACCGAGGCCCTCCGCGTACGCCGGCGGCAGGTCGAACTCCCCCTGCACCAGCCCCGTCTCGGCGGATAACAACTGCCGGTGGAACGGCGTGGCGTGCCAGTAGTGGAACCCGGCCTCCACCGTGGCGGTGAACCAGCCGCTCTCCTGACTGTCGTTGAGGAAGGTGATACGGGCACGGGGCCGCTCGCCCTCCGCGAGCGACAGGGGGGAGGTCCCGAGGAACTCGCACTCACCGTGCACCGCGGCGTCGGCGTGCCCCGCGGGGGCGCCGAGCAGGGCGGCGACGACGAACAGGACGAGCGGCACGATCACGCGGCGGATAAGCATGGGCCGAGTGTCGGCGCTCGCGCTCGTGCCGTCATGAGTAACCCGTACTCATCCTGTTCCGGTGGCGGCCACAACAGCCGGGCAACAATGAAGGAGCCGAACATGTCCGTCCAGTCCGTCACTCATCTGAACTTCCGGGGCGGGGCGAGACGCGAGCCCGATGGCCGACATGTGCACCGGCCATGGCTCGACTGTCCGCGCAGACTCCAGCAGTTCGTCAACGGCACGCTGGATCTTCCCCGGCCCACGGCTCTCGCCATCGCTTGAGAACCCAAGATGACCATCGATTCCTCGACCCGAACGCGAGCTCCGGACGGCGCAGCACCAATCCGGTCCGCTCCTCTCCTCCCTGAAGGCCCCCGCGGGTCGAAATCCGAGTATGGGGTTACTCATGACCGATCTCGCCTGGGCCGGTGATGGTGGGGGAGTTCAGCCCGTGTCACCGAGGAAGCACAGGAGAGATCATGAGTGGTAGGCGACTCGCCGTAGCCGTTGCGTCAGCCGGCCTGCTGGCCGGCACGCTCTGCGTGCCAGCCTCGGCGGTGGCGTCGGCGTCGTCGGCCGGTCCGGTGTCCTGGTACCAGGTCGTGGCTCAGCACAGCGGAAAGTGCCTGGACGTGGCGTACGCCAGAACCGGGCACGCCGCCAACGTCATCCAGGGCACCTGCGCCCCCCGCGGCAGCGGCTACAACCAGCAGTGGCGCATCGTCGACAGCGGCGCCTCCGGCAACTACATCCGCCTCATCGCCCGGCACAGCGGCCTGTGCCTCGATGTCGCCTATGCCAGCACCAAACACGGCGCGAACGTCATTCAAGGCGTCTGCGGCGGACCGGCCGCCTACAACCAGCAATGGCGCATCGAGTACGTGAAGACCGACGGCACCGCCCGCATCCGCGCCCGGCACAGCGGAAAGTGTCTGGACGTGGCCAACGCTCGCCTTGAGCACGGCGCCAACGTCATTCAGGGCACCTGCGGCGGGCCCGGATCCGGCAACAACCAGCTGTGGCGCTTCCGGCAGGTCGGCGTCAGCTGGGAATAGGATCCGATGGCCCCGGCAACGGGCCGGTCGTCTCACTGCTCACCTGAGATCGTGACTCATTTGGCGGTGCTGGCCGTCTCCGCCCAGCGCGACCACGACCACATCCGCGACAAGGGGCCCTGGAGGCCGGCAGGCCGCCGCCGCGCCCGGCCACCACGGCGGCCGGGCCGAAGATGATCGATGAGGACATGCCCACCTTCGCCCTGGCGCTACGGGCCAGGGGCCGGCGTCCTCCTCGTGTGTTGGGACTACGGCCCAGGGCGCCACCCGGCGGCACCGTTCGATGGTCAGGTGGTGGAGTGGTTGTCGCAGGGGTAGTGGGACGGCGCGGCTGGCGCTGTCTCAGGACCTCGGCCCGGGGCGGAATGCTGCCGGCCGAGTCACGGGGTGGGCGCGGCCGGCGGCCGAAGCGGAGGTGAGGGAGGCGAGCAGCGCAGAGCCGAGGCGCCCGCCTCCCTTCTACTCCAGGCGGCGCAGGGCGTGATTGCAGCGACCTGAAACCGCAACCGCCACCACCTGCTGGCTCACCTGGCGCCACACCAGGAAACACTGGGCCGCCCCATCGGTCCCGGCTGAGGCCGAACGCCGCAGGGAAAGTGCCGACGAGGCCCGCGCTGTGGCCAGGACCACCATCCACCGGCTGCTGTCGCGCCTGTGGTATCCCGCTGCGCAAGAAGAGGCTGTGGCGGATGCTCTACGAGACCGCCGCACTCACGTCCGCTGCAAGGGCGGTGCCGCCGAGTGGGTGTACCGGGACAGCGGCAGCGCCCGCGGTGCGGCACGAGGGCGCCTCGCCCTGATCGAACCGGGGGCCTACGTGGCCACGGTGTCCTCGTACGGCGAGTTCGGAACGTTGGACTTCCTGCTGCGGTCCTGTGCGAACCAAACCAGGAGCCGGCCGAGATCATAGCTTTAGGTGTTCGTGTGGCCACTAATGGTGATAACTCTGGGGTGATCAACAAACAGCAGATCGCGAGCGCTCTGAGCGCCGCGCCGCCGGTCGTCCTGTCATCCAGCGCCAGCTCAAGGGCGGCCGCCACCACCACCACCACCACCGCTCCGCCCGCCGCGGAGTGGAGCGACCGCTGGCCGCTGCCCGGCGGCACCGCGTGGGTGTACTACGGCGAACGCAACCAGGCCCTGACCCGGCCGGTGCTCCTGGCCGACGGCTTCGGATCCGGGGCCAGCGACATCGACGAGCTCTACGACGGCCTGGAGAGGCGTGCCTTCCCGCTGATCAGCGAGCTGCGCCGGCGCGGCCGCGACGTCGTCATCATCGGCTACGACGACCGCGGCGCCTCCATCCTCGACAACGCGCAGACCGCCACCGCGGCGATTCAGCGCGCCGCCGCCGAGCGGGTCGGCGGCGCCCGCCTGCTGGCCGGCGGGTTCAGCATGGGCGGCCTGGTCACCCGCTACGCCCTGGCCCGGATGGAGAGGCAGCGCATCGACCACCAGGTCGGCGTGTACTTCTCCTGGGACACCCCGCACCGCGGCGCCTACGTGCCGATCTCGCTTCAGGCGTTCGCGCACCACATCAACGCCTACGACTCGCGCTTCTCCGACCTGTTCAACAGCCCCGCCGCCCGCCAGCTGCTGGCCTGGCACCTGCCTGGCACCGACGGCGTGCCCGGTGTCGACCCGCTACGTACCCAGTTCCTGCGCGAGCTGGAGTCCGTCGGTGGGTGGCCGCGCATCCCGCGCCTGCTCGCCGTGGCCGACGGTGCGGGCAACGGTGCGGGCAACGGCACCGGCGCCGGGGAGAGCGCGCTGCTGGGCACCGGCGACCTCATCACCGGTACCGACCTGCGCACGCAGCCCAAGGCGCCCGAGACCCTGGCCGGCCTGCTTCGCCTGGTGACGCCCGACGTCATCGAGGTGCAGGCGCCGGGAGTCCCGTGCGTGGACGGCGCGCCCGGCGGCATCCTGACCGGCTTCAAGATCCTCGCCGACGCGCTGAACGCCATCGCCGAAGCCACAGGTCTCGGCCTGGACGTCGACAACCCGATCGCCGGGCACTGCTTCGTCCCGTCCATCAGCGCCGTCTCCGTCCGCGACGTCACCGACGCCGACCTGTACACCGACATCGACGCGCTGTCCCCGGACGAGAGCGACTTCGACGACTTCCTGTGCGCCGGCGACAACCGCGGCCACACCGAGATCACGGAAGAGGGCGCCACCTGGCTCCTGGACCGCCTGCCCGACTAGAAGGCGCGACCAACCTCACGACAGCCCCGCATCCTCGATGGCGACATTGTCGGCGAATTGAGCAAGGGACGAAGCGGCCCCGTGATCACCAGTGAGATCGCGGGGCCGCTCTCTGTCGTGTTGGAGTGGGAACGACATCTTCGGTGGCGTCGCGTGCGGCTGCTGTCGATCTTGCATGTCGGGTGGTGCGTGCCCGGGTCGACTGGATGCATGCGCTCGGCTTGGAGTTGACCGATCCGGGTGTTGGCCGCTCTGTCTCCCGCGGGAGCGGCTGCTTCCGCCGGTCCACTGAGTGGACCGAAGATTGCCCGTCGCCGTTTCCACCAACAACATGGACCCTGTCGAGGGGCGGTTACAACCAGCGACGGTCCGAAGATCGAGCGATCGGACAGCAGGCGCTCCGGCCCGAAGATCCAGCGTCCGACCACCGTCGACGCGACACCTACGTCCGGCGGCGGCGATCAGGCTGTCACGAAGGGACGACCACGATGAGCAACCGATGGGCGAAGGCCCTGTCCCGTGCCCTGATCGCAGCGGTGGTGGCGGCTACTGTGACGATGGCGCCGGGCCTGACCGGCACGAGCGGCGCCTCGGCCGCGGCCGACCCGACATGCGGAAGCTGGACGTCCAGTCTCGTCTTCCCCGGTCTGTCGGCCCGAGCTTGTATCTGGGGGACCGGTGCCGCCTGGAAGCAGGCTCAGACGGAGGTCTTCAACGGCACGGGCTTCTCGGTGGAGGTCGAGAACCTCACCGCCCGCCTGGAGTCTCTTCCCGCGGACGCCCGCTGCGTCAACATCAACCTCCAGAACGGGCAGACGGCGTTCTGCGGCACTCGCAGCGTGCCCGACAACAACCCCTTCCAGTTCGACCGTGCCCTGGGCTCCGCCCAGGTCACAGACCTGGTCAGGCGGGAGCAGTTCTCCTTCGAGTCCCCCTTCGTGGGGTGAGCGGCGGCGGCGCCGTAGCAGGGATTTCGAGATCGGGCGGCCTCACTGCCGGTGCCGCGCCGGCCGACGTGCTCGACCAGGCGTCGGCCCGCCTGCAGGACCAAGTCGTGGCCCGGCGGACGGGCCGGGTTCATGGTGCATCGCCAGGGTGCGCAGAACGGGGCCGTCGCGCATGAGGTCAGCCCGTCCGACCAGGCGGGTTCCGGCAGCAGCGGGGTGACGTAGTGGCCGAAGCGGCGCTTGGCCGGCGGCCTGCGGGCCTCGAAGGCGTGGTCGAAGCCGAACGACCGCCGGGTGTGGTCGAGGTCCCGGATGAGGTTGTCGAACAGGTCCGCAGAAGCAGGCGGTTTGGTCAGCAAGGCGGTGAGGCTGTCTGCTCGTCGCGGCGGGCTGCTGGTGCGGCAGCCGGGCAGCAGCCCCCCTGAGACGGCCGCCTCCGCTCCGCGCGGGGTGCGCAGATCTCCGAACTGCGTGCAGGGCGAGGCGGCGATCCTCCGGCCGACCGGAGAAGGTGGGAGCTGATCAGGAGCTTCGCCGTCAGGCAGGCTCGCACTGCGACTGCTGAATCGACCCCGACGCCAAAGAGGATCGAGCGAGGCGCGGCGTACGGCCAACCCCGGGACCGTGATGTCGTCGAGCCGAGGATGGTGGCGTGCGTGCTCATCGGCCTGTGGCTGAACGAGGACGGCAGGCTCACCGCGGCCGAGCCGGCGCAGATCGCGCGCAAGCTCGTCGACGAGCGCCGCGGCGACCGACCCGCCTCCCATGGGGGCTCAGGCCGGAAGGGCCGCCGTCCGTGGCACGCGCGGCAGGACGTGCTCGCCGACCCGGTACGCCTCCTCCAGATGCGGCCACCCGGACAGCACGAACTCCTCCACCCCTGCCGCCGCGTATTCGTGGAACATCGCCGCGACCTCGTCGTACGAGCCGACCAGGGCGGTGCCGGCGCCCTCGCGCACCAGCCCCACCCCGGCCCACAGCCCCGGGTGGATCTCCAGCTCACGGGTGCCGCCGGCGTGCAGGTCCACCATGCGGCGCTGGCCGACGGAGTCGTAGCGGGCGAAGCGGCGTTGGGCCTCGGCGATGCGGCCCGGGTCCATGCCCGTGAGCAGCCGGTCGGCCTCGGCCCAGGCGGCTTCGTTCGTGTCGCGGGCGATGACGTGCACGCGCAGGCCGTACCCGAGGGTGCGGCCGTGCGCGGCGCTGAGCGTGCGCAGCCTGGCCACCCGCTCGGCGACCGCCTGCGGCGGCTCGCCCCACATGAGCACGACGTCGGCGTGGCGGGCGGCGACCTGCTCGGCGGCCGGTGACGCGCCGCCGAAGTAGAGCGGCGGCCTCGGGTCGAGCGGCGCGGGCAGGCCGCCGCTCTCGACCCGGTAGTGCTCGCCGTGGTGGTCGAACGGCGCGCCGTCCCAGGCGCGGCGGAGCACGTGCAGGAACTCGCCGGTCCTGGCGTAGCGGGCGTCGTGGTCGAGGAAGTCTCCGTACGCGCGCTGCTCGACGGGGTCGCCCCCGGTCACGACGTTCAGCAGCAGCCGGCCGCCGGAGATCTCCTGGAAGGACTGGGCCTGCTGGGCGAGCAGGGTGGGCAGCGCGTACCCGGTGCGGAAGGCGACCAGCAGCCGCAGCCGCTCGGTGTGCTGGGCCAGGGCCGCGCACACGATCCATGGGTCGGGGCAGCCCGCGCCGACGGGGGTGAGCGCGGCCTCGAACCCCGCCTGCTCGGCCGCCCTGGCCACCTGCGTCAGGTACGCGACGGTGGCCGGGCGGGCGGAGGGGCGGTAGGCGTCGGTGGTGGTGATGGCCGAGCGTACGTCGTGACCGTCACCGGTCGTGGGCAGGAACCAGTGGAAACGCATCAGGAAACCTCGGGGTCGGACGAAGCGGCCCGCCGGACGGCTGCGGCCACGGTCTCGCGTACGGACGGGAAGTCGGGATGGGTGCGCGGATCGGCCGCGCGCGGCAGCTCCGAGGGCTGGTCGAGCACGATCGTGCCCGGCCCGCGGCTCATCACCAGCAGGCGGGTGCCCAGGTAGACGGCCTCGTCGACGCTGTGCGTGACGAACAGCACGGTCTTGCCCGTGGCCTGCCACAGCCGTCGCAGCTCCTCCTGGAGCCGCTCCCTGGTGAGCGCGTCGAGCGCGGCGAACGGCTCGTCCATCAGCAGGATCGCGGGGTCGGGCGCGAGCGCCCGGGCGATGGCGGCGCGCTGCTGCATGCCGCCGGACAACTCGTACGGACGCCGCCCCGCCACCTCGCCCAGCCCCACGAGCGTGAGCAGTTCGTCGGCCCTGGCCGTCCTGACCCGCTTCGGCACCCCTGTCATGCGCAGTCCGAACTCGACGTTACGCCGGACGTTCAGCCAGGGGAACAGCCGCGGCTGCTGGAACACCACGCCCCGGTCGGGCCCCGGCCCCGCCACGGGCTCGCCGCCCACGGTGACCGTCCCGGAGGTGGGCGCGGCGAACCCGGCGACGAGCCTGAGCAGCGTGCTCTTCCCACAGCCCGAGGGCCCGACGATCGTCACGAACTCGCCCGCGCCGACGTCGGCCCCGATCCCGCGCAGCGCCTCCACAGGCTCCGCCTTCGACCAGCGGGAGCGCGGCCGGTAGGTGAGCGAGACGCCCTCCAGCCGCACCGCCGCCGCGGTGAGCGTGTCAGCTGGTGAAGGCATCGCGCAGGTCCTTGGTGTCCAGGCCCTTCTGGAAGACCTCCAGGGCGGGCACCTCGGGCAGCTTGTTCTGGGCCTTGAGGAACTCGGCGGCGCTGCGCAGGTTCTCGGCCAGCGCGCCCGGCTTGTCCGGGGTGCCCAGGTAGGCGGAGCCGGCCTGCTCCTTGGCGTCCAGCAGGATCAGCTCGTCGATCTGCCCGGCGGCCTCGTCGGGGCTCAGGTTGAGCTGGCGTCCGACGGCCGCCGCCGCGGCCCGCTTGTCGGTGCGTACGAGCTTGACCGCCCGGTCCTGCTGCGTGAGCCAGGTGCGCAGCGCCTGGGGGTAGGAGGTGGCGAACTGGGTGCGGACGACGGCCAGGTCGGCCGTCAGCTTGCCCTTGGCGGCCAGCTCCTTGCTGGTGACCAGCACCTTGCCGCCCTTGCGCAGCTCGCCGAGCACGGGCGTCCAGACGTAGGCGGCGTCGATGTCGCCGCGCGTCCAGGCGGCCTGGATGTCCGGCGGCTCCAGGTCGACGACGGTGACGTCGGACTCGCTCAGCCCGGCCTCCTGGAGCGCGGCCAGCAGGCTGTAGTGCGAGGTCGAGGAGAACGGCGTCGCGATCTTCCGGCCCTTCAGCTCGGCCACCGAGCCCGCCTGGCGGGCCACGAGCGCCTCGTTCTCGCCGATGACGTCGAAGATCCACGGCACCTGGTACGGGATGTTCAGCGGCGCGGACAGGCCGCGGGTGACCGGGCTGCTGCCGGCCAGGCCGATGTCGATGCTGCCCGCGACCATCGCGGTGTTCACGTCGCCGCCCGAGTCGAACTTGATCCAGCTGATCCTCGTGTTCGGCAGCGCGCTCTCCAGCCAGCGCTGGTCCTTGACGATGAGGTCGCCGTTGGGGATGAGCTGGTAGCCGATGCGCAGTTCCTTGGGGCTGCCGTCGGCGGCGGGGGCGGCGCCGGTGGCGGCTCCGGTGCCGGTGGAGCAGGCCGCCAGGCACAGTGCGAGCGCCAGCGCGGGGATGAGGCGATGTTTCATGGCTGATGCCTTCGCAGGGGGTCAGGCCTTGCCGCGCCAGGGCACGAGCAGGCGCTCGGTGAGTTGCAGGAGCGTGTCGATGAGCAGGCCGGACGCGCCGATGACGAGCAGCCCGAGCACGACGACGTCGGTCTGGTTGTAGCGCTGGGCGTCGCGGATCATCCCGCCGATGCCCGGCACTCCGTTGACGGTCTCGGCGGCCACGACCGTGGTGTAGGCCACCCCGACCGCGACCCGGACGCCGGTGATCACCTCGGGCAGCGCCGAGGGCAGCACGATCCGGTACGGAAGCTGCCACCGCCCGGCCCCCAGCGACCTGGCCGCGTACAGGTAGTCCTCGTGCACCCCGCGTACCGCGTCGGCGGTGGCCACGGCGACGGGTGGCAGCGCGGCCACGAACAACAACGAGATCTTGGGCGGCTCGTCGATGCCCAGCCAGATGATCAGCAGGCTGAAGTAGGCCAGTGGCGGCAGCGTCCGCACGAACGTGATGAGCGGGTTGAGCAGGGCACGCACGGTGGGCACCAGGCCGACGACCAGGCCCAGCGCGATCCCGCCGGCGATGCCGTACAGGCTGCCGAGCAGGATGCGGCGCAGGCTGGCCAGCAGATGCTCCGACAGCAGGTAGCCGCCGTAGCCGCGCCGGCCGTCGTGCACGGAGGAGGTCAGGAAGAGCTGCTCCCACACCGACCCCGGGCTGGGGACGAACACCTCGGGCCACAGGTGGGAGGCCGCGACCGCCCACCAGATCGCGGCCAGCAGGACCACCCCCGCCACCCGCAGCCCGACCCCACGGATCACCGTCTCCGCCTCTATTCCACAATAAGCGACTGGTTTAGTGGGAATTAAGGTAGACGATCCCTCGGGCACACGCAAGAAGGACGGCGCGCCGGCCCCTTCGGGCGCTGTGCTGCGCGCCGCGAGACCGGCCGTGGCAGCTCTGGGTCGGGCGTGACAAACTTCTAGTTGCTGGAAAATTCTAGTACGAGTATATTCGCTCGCATGCAAGAGTCGCGGCGGGAGCGGAAGAAGCGGGAGACCCGGCAGCGCATCGTGTCGGCGGCCATGGCTCTGTTCGAAGAACAGGGCTATGAGCAGACCACCGTGACGCAGATCGCCGCGGCGGCGGACGTCGATCCCAAGACGTTCTTCAACTACTTCCGCACCAAGGACGAAGTGCTCTTCGTCGACATGGAGCGGGACTTCGACGTGCTGGTCGGAGCCATCGCGGACCGCCGCCCCGAGGAGGGCCCCGGCGAGGTGCTGGCCAGGGCGGTCGAGCGGTACGCCGCCCACCGCCGCCCCAAGATCCCCGCCAAGGAGGCCGCGGAGCTGTCCGGCGTGACCCGGCTGGCCCTGACCACGCCGGCGCTCCAGGCCAAGGGGCTCTACCTGCTGCTCGACCTTCAGCAGCGCGTCGTCGGAGAGCTGCTGAAGGCTTTCCCCGGCCTCGACCCGATCACCGCGGCCGCGATGATCGGGGCCCTGATGGGCGCCGTCCAGCAGGCGGGCCTGGCCAGCGTCCAGCTCGGCCGGTCCCAGGAGGAGTTGTGGGAGGCCGCCCGGCACGGCGTCGAGATCGCCATGCGTGGTCTGCGCTCGGTGCCGCCGTCCACCCCGAACCCTTGACGCATCACCGCAGACAGGAGCGACGATCATGGAGGAAAGCGTCCGGCGGCTCGCCCGCGACATGCGGCGCGCCGTACGGGAAGGCCCGGAGGCGATCGCGCGGCGGCGGCGGGGTCGCCTGGCCGAGCTGGTGGCCCATGCCCGCGCTCACTCGCCCCTCTACCGCGAGCTCTACCATGACCTGCCGGAAGGGGCCGACGACCCGCAGCTGCTCCCGGTCACCGACAAGAGGACACTGATGGCCCGCTTCGACGACTGGGTCACCGACCGTGAGGTGACCCGGGAGCGAGTCGAGGAGTTCGTGGCCGATCCCGATCTGGTGGGCCACCGGTTCCTGGGCCGTTATCTGGTCACCACGACCACCGGCACCAGCGGGCAGCGCGGCCTGTTCGTGCAGGACGATCGGTGCCTGGCCGTGCACACCGCCACCGGGTTGCGCACCGGCGCCGGGCTGTCGGCCCGCGACGTCCTGCGCACGCTCGCCCGCGCCGGCCGCACCGCCATCGTCACGGCGCCCGGGGGCCACTTCGCCACCCTCGCCGGGCCGGCACGGGCGGCTCTGGAACGGCCGTGGCTGGGCCGGTTGATGCGGATCATCCGGACCGACCAGTCGATGGAGGAGATGGTCGACGAGCTCAACCGGTTCGATCCGGCCAGCGTCGCCGGTTTCGTCGGGCTGCTCACGCTGCTGGCAGGGGAACAGGAGGCCGGCCGGTTGCGCATCCGCCCGGCGCTCGTCATCCCCGGCGGCGAGACGCTGAGCCCGCAGACCCGGGAACGCCTGGCCGCCGCGTTCGGGGCGAAGGTCCGCGCCGCCTACGCCTGTGGCGAGTGCGGCTTCCTCACCGCCGGCTGCCGGGAGGGCTGGTACCACGTCAACAGTGACTGGGTCGTCCTGGAGCCGGTCGACGCCGACCACCGGCCGGTGCCGCCCGGGCGGCTCTCACACACCGTCCTGATCAGCAACCTCGCCAACCGGGTCCAGCCGATCCTGCGCTACGACCTCGGCGACAGCGTCCTGATGCGTCCTGACCCCTGCCCGTGCGGCAATCCGCTCCCGGCCGTCCAGGTGCAGGGGCGTGCGGCCGATCTGCTCACCTTTCCCACCGGGTCCGGCGAGCGCGTCGGCATCTCGCCCATGTCCTTCAGCACCGCGCTGGCCGTACCCGGCATGGAGCAGTTCCAGCTCGTCCAGACCGCGCCCACCGTCCTGCGGGTACGCCTGCGGGCCGCCGGCGGCGCCGACGCGGACCGCGTCTGGCAGGCCGCCCACGACCGGGCCGTCCATCTGCTCGCCGAGCACAAGGCCGGTCACGTGACGATCGAGCGCGCGGAGGAGCCGCCGGAGCAGTCGGCCGGAGGGAAGTACCGCAAGATCATCCCGCTGCCGCAGCCCTGACGGGCGCCGGACTCTCCGCCGCAACGGCCGGACAACCGCCGGCGCACGGCCGCAGGATCGGCGGGGGAGGGGTGGGTCAGGTCCAGCCCTTGCGGCCGCGTACAGGGAGAGCTGGAGCGTGGAGACCCAGCGTGCGATGAAGTGCATCGCACAGGGGTTGTCCGTTGTGGGTGACGACAGTCTCCTCACCGCGACAGGCTCCCTGGACAATGTGCGGGTGGAGGCCGCAGGCGCTCGCGGCTTCGAGGATCGGCTCATGACGGCGGGCAGTTCCGTCGGCGTGACCTGCCGGAGGAGTACGGGCCAGGGTCCACCGCCTACGACCGGTTCCGCACCTGGGCGCGGGACGGCGTGTTCGAGCAACTGATGCAGGCCACCATCATGCCGCCGGGATGGTCCTGGACGGTGAGCTCTGGCGGCCGATGGTCGATGCCGTCCGCTGTCCTTCGTCCTGGCCGCCGGCCAGGCCGGAGACAGCCCGCGGTTCCGCGCCGTTCTGGAGCGCATCAAGGTCGGTCGTTACCCAGAGCTACGTTGCGCGCCGGCCGCCGGATCGACTCGCGCCCAGGACGAACTCGCCCACCGACGGCTCCGAGAACGGGTCGGCGCCGGTCGCCGCCGCGAACAGCGCCGTGTCCCCGCCTCCGAGCGCGCAGCCGGCCAGGTCCATGGCGGTCGCGACGAGATACATGGTCTGGACGAGCGCTCCGACGTTCTTCAGCGCCAAGGCGTAGGCCAGGCCGCTGTACTTCCAGGACAACCGCCCGAACCGCGACGCCAAGGTGATGAGGATCTGCGGATCGGCGGACATCCCCGCGGCCGCTCTGGCCTCCCGCAGCAGCGCCCGGGCGTTCGGGTCGTCGCGACCGGTCAGCCGGTGCAGCCGGTGGTTCGCCGGATCGTAGTGATAGACGCCCGCCGCCAGGCCGGCGCACCGGCCCACGACCAGGTAGAGCTCCAGATCGTAGGCGCCGCCCCCGCTCGGGTACGGCCTGCTGGTGACCTCGTAGGATCTGCCCGCCGTGACGGGGACAGTGGTGGAACCGCGGACCCTCGCCACCCGCCACAGGAACTCGCCCACCTGCCGCGCGTTGATGGGCCGGGCGCCGTGTTCGCGGCGCGAGCTCCGCCGTTCCAGCACCTCGGTGAACGCGGGACCGTCGTCGGCCAGGCGGCTGGAAGCGGGCCTGTACAAGGCGATGCCGTCGCTGGTCATCGCCGGTTTGACGGCAGGCGGCGGGTCGGTCGTCCGGGCGCCGCGGTACGTCGCGCCCACCGGTTGGTCGTGCCGTCCGCGGCGGCTGCGGCAGTGGAAGACGAGGTCGTGGAACTCCCAGGCCGCCAGTGCGGCGTCGGCGTCTTCTGCGCAGGCGTCGTCCTCGTCCAGCACGGTCAGGACGGCTGTGGCCACGAGCAGCCCGGCCAGCGTCCGTACGGTCTCCGGCGCCCAGTCCGCGCACACGGCACCGAGCTCGTCGATCGATCGTGGTCGTGCCAGCGCGCCCACCAGCGCGAGCCCGCCGCTGCCGGGCAGCATCGTCCGGGCCGACGACAACGGCGACTCGACGACCACGGCGTCCCCGTCCCGCCGGCAGTAGGCGAAGCGCGACAGGCGCAGACGGGTGTGCGGGCCGACCATGTGGGCCCGCGGCTCGAATTCGGCGGCCTTCGGCATCACGACGGCGACGGGGCTGCCGTCCACGACCAGCGAGTGGCGAAGCAGGCCCAGTTTGGACCACTGGCGCAGCCGGTAGGCGAAACGGGGCAGGGCGAAGTCACCGTCGCCGTCGCGGACCAGCCGGGTCAGCTCGTGCTTCGTCGCCCCTGCCGAGGCCATGACGCCCAGCGCCGCCGCCACCCCCCGGCTCACCTGCCGGAGGGTGATCACGCCGCCTCCTCCGGACAGGGTCACCTGGTTCGGCGAGGCATGCCGTACGGACACCTCGGGACGGAAGGCGACGACGAGCGGGACCTCCCGCGCGGCGGCGGTCACGGGAACACGTAGGGGAGCGGGTTGAGCTCCGCCTCGCCCAGAGGCGCGTCGAGCCAGCCGAGCCTCACCGGGACGTCGTACAGCCGTCCGGGGGCCAGCCGTGGCCGGAAGTGCCGCAGGCCCGGGACGACGACCTTGACGACCGGGAGGCCGATCTCCGGCCGCGTCTGGTCGAGGACGAGCAGCTCCATCCCGTGCCGCTCCACGATCTCCTGGCATCGCCGGACGTCGTCGTACAGGTCATCGCCCACCGTACCGACGGTGTGGCCGTAGTCCCGGGGTGGGGCGTCGGCGGGCGCCAGGTAGGGGTGGTCGGCCAGCGTCGCGGTGCGGTACCACTCGCGGACCCGCGGGTCGAGGCGCGCGTCGTGCACGTCGTTCCGCGACGACGCCCGGGGAATGCTCTGGCTCACCTCTGTCAGAGCCCGCAGCGCCGCGATCCGCGCGTCGAAATGGGCGCCGAACCCCCACACGATCTCGCCGGGCCCGCCGTCCGTCCGCTGGGAGACCGCCGCGAAGACCGGGATTTCCAGGTCATTGGTGAGATCGAGCACCCATACGTCGCGGCCGAGTGCGCGGTGGCGACGGCACAGCTCCTGGACAGTGCCGTCGCGGAGGCCGCCCAGTTCGACGGCCGGACGCCGCAGCCGGTTGTACCACCACAAGGCCACGCCGTCCCGCTCGACCAGTTCCATGAAACCCTGCAGGATCGCCTCTTCGAGGGTGTTTCCCGCGGCATTCCCGTTGGAGTCCGCCAGGCAGTACCGGTCGACCTCCTGGGCGGGGTCCACGAAATAGCCGTAGCAATACTCGGTGGGCAGGAATTTGTGGGCGCCGGCCGTCAACGACCAGACCGGCGTCCATTCTATTTTGGCGTCCTCGTCGAAAGGCGCCGGCACCACTTCGTAAAGGGAGCCGGTTTTGTTGTGCTCCGCGCGCCGGGCGTACTGGCGGTCGCTGAAAAGCATGCACGTGCCGGGCAGGATCGCCGCGTCGCCGAGTTCGCGGCGGCTGGCCCGCTCGCGCGGCTCGTCCCCCCAGAAATAGCCCGAGTATCTTTCCAGGGCTTCGGCGAGGACGCTGGCCCTGGCCTGCGTGTCGGACACGCCCTTGCCCGCGCTCACGTCCTGGAGCAGACCGCGCAGTTCCGTCAGGTCGTGGGCGACCAGCGGGGAGTGGTGCGCGGCGGCGTAGAAGCGGATCAGGCCGTCCCCGGCGACCGGCACGCTGCGGGGCGGCATGACGGCGCCGGTGAGCGGGCTGACGTGATGCTGGTAGGCGGCCAGCGTCTCGTCCGGGGTGACGGCGCGGTGACCGCCATCGAGCGTGTACGCCTTCGTCCGGCTGCGTAGTGCCGGAGGCGCCGGCAGGACGTCGCGCGCACGGGCGTCGCCGCACGCCGGGCATTGCGGCAGCCGGGCGACGCGATGCGTCTCGGCCTGGAGATCGGCCAGGTCGAACGTGACGAGCGAGGCGTCCGGCGCCAGGTTGAGGCCGCGGCCGATCACCTTCACCGTCTCGACGGCCGCCAGCCGGGCTCCCGCCTCGGTGACCATGCCACCGGTGAGGCCGCCCGGCGGGATGACCGGGGCGCCGGACCGGAGCCGCAGGTAGGACTCGACCCGGCGATTGCCGCGCAGCCGCTGGGACAGGCATTCCCAGCATGCCGTCCGTCCCGGATGGAACACCGGACCGATCCACAGGATCGTGCCCGCGGGTTTCACCAGCAGCCACGGCCGGCCGGCCGCCGTCGCCTCCGCGTTGACCGCGGCCAGCTCGTCGCGCAGATAGTCGTCCGTGGCGACGACGGCGAACCGGCCTGACCCCGTGCCGGGAGGGCTTCCGGCGGTGGGCCGCGCGAGACGCACTCCCGCCTCGGCGAGCGCGCGCTCCAGCGGCCCGGCGTCCACGGAGCCGAGGGCGGTGACCACGACCTCCACCTCGGAGAGGCGGCGCTCGGCCGGGCCGCTGGGCACGCCGAGGCCGTGCCAGAACGCGATCCGGTCAGCCGGCCCGCCGCCCGGTGGGCGGACGTCGGCGCCCTCCACGATGTAGCCCTTGCGTTCCAGCAGGCGCAGGGCGTAGTGGACCTCGACGGCCGTCGCCTCCCCGGCCAGCGAATGGACGATCTCCGCCACGTCGCGGCTGCCGTCGAGGAAGGGCGCGAGGAGGCGGTAGAGCCTCCCGGTCAGGACGAACTGGTCCCGCTCGGAGAGCAGGAACACGCCCTCCTCCGCCACGATCTGGGCGTGGAACGCGGGCCGCAGGGCGGGCTTGACGACCAAGGCAGGCTCCGGCCTCCGTCAGTGATCCGACCCGGGGCCCTGGTCGAGCCGCTGTTCAAGTGCCATGGTGTAGCCGCAGCAGCACGTGCACGTGCACGTCGACGCCATCTCTCCCGACTCCAGCTCCTCGTCCGACAGGTCCTCGCAGTGCGCCGGAAGGACGAAGTGCCACGCCCCTTCGGTGTTCTCGTGCACCTGTACGGAGACCCCGTCGGGGAGCTGGATCCCGTTGTCGCGGAACAGCGTGTCGGAATCGTTGAGCAGCCTTTCCTTGAACTCCGGGTCGTCCCAGGCCCGCGCCACCAGCTCGTGGTATTTGTTGTGCACCTGCTCGACGTGTTCGAGCAGGTGATCGCGCTTTGAATTCATGACGGACTGCCGTTCCTAGAATTTCCGCTCCATGCCGCCGCGGTTATTTCCGCCCGGACATCCTGCCAATCGTTGGACGACGCAAGGAATCGGTCAACGCGCCCACTGCGATTGTCCAGCGGCCCCCGCGCGTTCACGCGGGGGCATTCGTGATCGCGAGTGTCACAGGAGTACGGGCTAGGGCCTCAGGAACAGCTCGACGACCGGGATCGTCACGTCGGGACGGGTGATCGGCAGCCGCAGGGTCAGGGTGTCCTCCGGCAGGCCGCGCAGGTAGTGGTGGAACGGCTCCTTCGGGTCGATCTCGACGAACGGCACCTCCGAGGCGTCGTGCAGGAACTGGGCGTAGGCCACCCGGCCGCCGAGGCCGGGCAGGTGCACGTGCTGCATCGGCCACGACAGCAGGTGCAGGTAGAGCCGGTCGCCGCGTCGGGTGTAGCGGCAGTCGGGCGGGGCCTCGAACTCCGCGGGCCCCGCCCCGTGGATGGACCGGGCGTGCAGGCGCATCCACGCGCCGATCCCGCGCAGCCGTTCCAGGGCGCGCGGCTCGAACTCGCCCCGGGCGTTCGGGCCGACGTTCAGCAGCATGTTGCCGCCCTTGGACACGGTGTCGACCAGCATCTTCACCAGCAGCTCGACCGGCTTCCAGTCCTGGTTGTCGCGGTGGTGTCCCCAGCTGCCGTTGAGCGTCTGGCACGCCTCCCACGGCCGGTGGCCGGGCACGCCGCCGGGCGGCATGACCTGCTCGGGCGTGGTGAAGTCGCCGCCGCCGAGCCCGAGCCGGTTGTTGACGAGGATGCCCGGCTGCAGCTCGCGGACCATCCGCTCCAGCTCCGCCGAACGCCACTCGTCGGGGCCCTTGGCGCCGAAGCCGCGCCCGGCGTAGGAGAAGTCGAACCACATCGTGTCGATGCGGCCGTAGCGGGTCAGCAGCTCGCGCACCTGGCCGTGCAGGTAGTCGGCGTACTTGGCGACGTCACGTTCGCCGAGGTCCTCGTCGCGGCGGGGGTGGTAGAGGTCGTTGGGGAAGTCGGGGTGGTGCCAGTCGAGCAGGGAGTAGTACAGGCCGGTACGCAGGCCGCGCTCCCTGAAGGCGTCGAGCATGGGGGCGAGCAGGTCGCGCCGGGCCTTGAAATCGGTCAGCGCGGAGTCCCACAGGCAGAAGCCGTCGTGGTGCTTGCCCGTCACGACCAGGTACTTCATCCCGGCGTTGACGGCCTCGTCGGCCCAGGCGGCCGGGTCGTAGAGGTCGGGGTCGAAGTGGTCGAAGTAGCGGCGGTAGCGCTCGTCGTCCATCTTCTCGTACGACTGCACCCACTCGTGGCGGGCGGCCGCCGCGTAGATGCCCCAGTGGATGAACAGGCCGAACCGGGCCTGCGTGAACCAGCTCATGGGTGCACCATGACGGCCGACAGGCCGATCCTGCCGGTGCCGGTCCGCTGGATCCGCACGTACCGGCCCTCGGCGTCCACCGCGATCACGGACGGGCGCAGCGCCCGGCCCGGCAGCGGCACCCGCGTGGCCCGCTCGAAGTCGGGCGTGGCCGAGACCAGCAGCTCGGCGTCGGCCGTGGTCATGGAGGCGTCGTTCCAGATCTCCACCGTGCCGATCCGGTGCAGGCCGCCCAGGTCGACCTGCCACCAGGAGCCGGGCGCGGACGTCGTCCTGGTGTCGGTCACCGTGGAGCCGTCGAGGGCGTCGGCGGCCGCCGCGGCGCCCTCGGTGGCGGACTGGGTGGCGCTGCCCGTCCTGGCCAGGTCGGGTTCGAGCTGCTCGACCGGGCCGGGGCTCGCGCCCGCCGCCGCGGCGACGGCGAGCGCCGCGTCGGGCAGCCGTTCCAGGGCGGTGTGGTTGTCCACCTGCCGCGAGCAGCGGCCGGACAGCTCCGGCGCGGTGGTGTCGGTCCAGTTGCCGGTCGCGAGGTTGTCGATGCCGTACCCGGCCCAGTTGGAGATCCACTTGTAGCCGACGCGGGTGATCACGTTGCCTTCGACCGTGATGTGGGAGCTCTGCTCGTCGAGGTAGACGCCGTTGCCGTCGCGCTCGGTGTTGCCGTACGCCGACCGGTTGAGGTAGTTGCCGGAGATCACCGTGCCGGGCTGCGGGCCCTGGGTGTAGATCGCGCCGCCGTCGTGCTGGTCCTCGGCGACCATCATGGCGTCCACGATCCTGTTGCCGGTGATCCGGTTGTCGCGCATGTCCGGGTTCTGGGCCACTGGCTGGTTCCAGCCCCACCCGACCGACACGCCCGAGTACGGCAGCTTCTCCAGCGTGTTGTGGTCCACGCGCAGCCCGGACTCGTAGCCCGCCCAGACGCCCACCGCGTCGGTGAACTCGCGGCCGGTCCAGGTGATGGTGTTGCGGGCCACCGTGTTGCGCTCGCCGCGCAGCTCGGCCGGGGGATTGGGCTCGGTGTCGCCGACGTAGACGGCGCCCGACGACAGGTCGGTGAACGCCGAGCCGGTGACCGCCGAGTCCTTGGTGCCGCCCTCCAGGATCACGCCGGCGCCGCCGAGGCGCGCGAACGCGGCGCCGTCGACGGTCACGTCCCGGCCGCCGCGCACGACGACGGCCGCGGCCGGCTTGGTGTAGAAGCGGCCGGCGTGGTCCTCGGGGCCGGTCGCGCCGGTGAGGGTGAGGCCGCCCTGCGTGCCCGCGTACCCCTCGGCGGTGTCCGGCTGCCGGTAGGCGGCGTGCTCGAAGCCCAGCCCGGCGATCCTGACCCGGCTCGCGCCCTCCAGACGCAGCAATGTCTCGGTGGCGGGTGCGATCACGTCGTCCAGTCGCTCGCCCGGCCGCGGCAGGTAGGAGACGGTACGGGCGGTCCGGTCGAAGACGAACTCGCCCGGCTCGTCGAGCAGCTCGGCGGCGTTCTCGAAGAAGGACACCCTGGAGTACCGGGAGGAGTCGACCGTCGTCGAGTCCCACGCGGGCCCGGTGCGGCCGGTGCCGCTCGCGGAGTTCGTCCAGCACGGCTGGACGAAGGTGATCACGTCGCCGTTCACGCGGTCGATCCTGCAGCGGTAGTTCCGCCACCTGACCTTGATGACCGCCTCGGCGTTCGCCGGGTCGGCCCAGCCCGCGACCCCGCTCTTCACCGCGCCGGTCATGCCCGTCTTCGTCGCGTCGCAGGTCGCGGCCGGGCACGACCCGCCGCGGGCCCGGACCGCGCGTACGCCGCCGACGAACAGCTGCCGGGGCGACAGGCCCTCGGGAACGGGCGCGACCTGGAGGCGTCCCTCCTGCCGCCAGCCGGTGATCGGCACGCCGCCGGACAGCACCGGACGAGCGCCGGGGGCGGCAGTCCAGGTCACCGTGTGCCCGTCGGGGCCGGAGTCGCGCCGGTCCAGGACGAGCGGCGCGGCCATCCGGTAGACGCCGCCCGCCAGGCGGACCTGGACGTCGCGGTCCATGCCGTCGGCCAGGGCCTCGCGGACCTTGTCCCGCGCGGTCTCCAGGGAGCACGGGTTGACCTGGTTGCAGGCCGCGGACCGGCCGTCCGGGGCGACGTGGAAGACCTTCGGGGCCGGGCCGGTCGCGGGGGGCGTCGCGGGGGTCAGGGAGAGGGTCAGGGCGAGGGCGATCGCGGCGTTCACATTCCCTCCAGCGGGGGGTTCTGGGTGCCGAAGAGCCAGGCGCGCAGGAAGCCGTCCAGGGCGGGACGGTGGGCGGTGGCGGCGGCGTGGGTGATGAAGTCCTCGGTGGAGGCGTTGCCGTCCTTGTTGCGCTGCACCCACCGGCGCATGATCCGGTCGAACGTCTCCTCGCCGACCTCGGTGCGCAGGGCGTACAGGACGAGGGCGCCGCCGTCGTAGATGTTGTAGCCGCCGAGGCCCTTCGGCCTGCCGGGCGGGCCGTCCTTGGCACGGACCTCGTCGAGCTTGGCGTACACGCCGCGCATCCTGTCGGCCAGCGGCTGGCCGCCGTGCTCCTGCGCCCACACGGCCGCGTAGTAGACGGCCGGGCCCTCGTTCAGCCAGGCGTCCTGCCAGGTGGCGGGGGTCACCGAGTCGCCGAACCACTGGTGGACGAGCTCGTGCACCATCGTGTTGGAGTACGTGGGCCGGTCGAACCACCCGGTGCCGAACAGCGACAGCGTCTGGTTCTCCAGCGCGTCGCTGTACCCCGGGTAGATGTGCACCCCGTACGTGGAGAACGGGAACCGGCCGAACCTGGCCTCCGCCCAGGCGATCTGGGCGCCGGTCTCGGCGGCGATCGGCGCGTACCTGGCCTCCTGGCCCTGCGGGACGACGTGCCGCAGGGGGAGCGCGTGCGGGCCGGTGCCGTAGACGTACGTGCCCTTGACCACGGCGAGGCCGATCAGCTCCGAGGCCATCGGCTCGCGCTCCTCGAACGTCCACGTGCCGCCGTCGCGGCCGGTCAACTCGCCGTTGGCGGTGGCGACGTACCCCTCGGGGGCGGTGACGCGGAAGGTCCAGGTGGCCTTGTCCGACGGGTGGTCGTTGACGGGGAAGAACGTGTCGGCCCTGCTGGACTGCGCGGCGGCGGCGAACCCGCCGTCGGGGCCGAAGCGCCAGCCGGTCAGGCCCGCGCGCGGCGCCTTGCCGTTGCCGTGGAAGCGCACCTCGGCCTCGAACGGGACGTGCTCGCGCAGCGGCTCGGCGGGCGTGACGGTCAGCTCCTGACCGCTCTGCCCGGGGGAGAGCGCCCAGGTGGCGGGCTCGCCGTCGACGGTGACGGCGTCGATCGCGTGCCCGTCGGTGTCGAGGTTGAAGGACGACAGGGCCTGGGTGGCCTTCGCGGTGAACCGTACGACGCCGGAGAAGTCGTAGGTGACCGGGGTGAAGTCGAAGGAGACGTCGTAGTGGCGCACGTCGTAGCCGCCGTTGCCGAGCGTCGGGAAGAGCGGGTCGCCGACCCCGGGCGAGCCCGGCGACGGAGGTACGGCGGCGGCGGTGCCGAGCAGCGCGGCCGCGACGAGGGCGATGACGGTCCGCTTCATGGTCAGCCCGCCTTCGGTGACTGCTTGAGTGCTTCCTCGAACTCGGCGCGGGCCTGGTCGCCGCCCTGCGCCCGCCAGTCCTTGACCAGCTTGTCCAGGTCGCTCAGCGGCGCCCGCCCGGCCACGATGGAGGTCACCCGGTCGGTGCGCATGGTGTACAGCGACTCGTACTTGTTCTCGTTGGCGGGGGAGTACAACCCGACCGTCGGGTCCTCCACGCCCACGGCGATCATCTTGCCGATCGCGTCGTGCATGATCTTCACGGCCTCCTTCGAGGAGGAGTCGAACAGCGCCTGCGTCGGCGCGGCGACGAACTTCCACGGCACGGCGGTGTCCCGCCCGCCCTGCTCGGTCAGCACCGGCGCGCCCTTGGCGTCGCGCGTGTGGTCGGTGCCCTCCAGGCCGTAGTTGAACAGCGTGTACTCCTCGCTGCCGAACGGCGAGGCGAAGAAGTCGGCCACCCGCAGCAGCTCCTTGGCCCGCTGCTCGTCGCTCTTCTTCAGCATGGTGATCGAGACGACGATGTTGTTGAGGAACGCCTTGGCCTTCGGGCCGACCGGCGTGAGCGGCCGCGGATCGGCCGCCGGGTAGATCTTCTTGGACGTCTGCAGGTAGCCGGTGGGCCCGAGGTAGGCGGGCAGGCCGTCGTAGACCATCGCGGCGTGGCCGGAGTTGAACTCGTTCTTGCGCTTGAGGCCGTCGAAGCCCTCCGAGCCGGGGTAGATGACGCCCGCCTCGCGGAGCTTGCGGACGTACTCGACGGCCGCCTTGTACTCCTCGGTCTCGATGGCGTGGACGAGCCTGCCGTTCTCCAGCCGCCAGCCGTTGGGGGCGCCGAACAGCTGCGAGAAGATGGACAGGCCGTACACGCCGCCGACCATGGTGAGCACGCCCCATTGGTTGTCCTTGGGCCTGGTCACCTCCTTGAGCAGCTCGAACAGGCGGTCCATGTCGGAGACCTGCGCCAGGTCGGTGACGCCCGCCTTCGCGAACATGTCGGCCCGGTAGAAGCCGAGCCCGCCGACCATGTTGCGCGGGATGGGGATGCCGTACAGCTTGCCGCCGACGATGCCCTGCTTCCAGAACACCTGCGGGATCGCCGCCAGGTTCGGGTACTCCTTGACCGCGTCCCCGCCGAGCAGCGCCGTCAGGTCGGTGCACTGGCTGGCCGCGAACGCGGGCAGGTTGTTCACCCCCTGCGACTGGATGTAGGTGAACATGTCGGGCAACGTGCCGCCCGCGACCATCGTGTTGAACTTCGTCGGCCAGTCGTCGGACGAGACCGCCTGCACGTCGGCCGTCCCGCCGAGCCGCTTCTCCACCTCCTGCCACGCCGGGTTCTCCGCGCGGCCGGGCGGCGGCGGCAGGAACGTCTGCACCGCGATCTTCACGGTCCCGCCCGACATCGGCGGCTTGGCGACGGCCCTGAACAGCTTGTCCGGATAGGTGAAGTAGCCCTCGGGCACGCCCGTGGGGCTGCCGGGCAGGTCGGGGGTGAGCGTGCCGGCCGGCGGGGTGTACGTCGGCAGCTTGATGGTCAGCCCCTGCGCCTTGGCGGCGGGCGCGGCGGACCCGCCACCGCAGGCCGCGAGGGCGGAGGAGGCGACGACACCCGCCGCCGTGGCGGCGCCGAGCCGGAGGAAACCTCGGCGCGAGACGCTTTCTCTCATGGGATCTTCCTTGGGGGGTTGGGGGGTCAGCCTTTGACGGCGCCGGTGAGCACGCCCTTGGTGAAGTAGCGCTGCAGGAAGGGGTAGACGAGCAGGATGGGCACGATCGCCACCACGAGCACGGCCATCTGGACCGCCTGCACGGGCGCCGGCGCCTCGGCGGCCGTCACGGTCTCCATCGAACGGCCCTGCAGGACGAACGTGCGCAGGATCAGCGGGAGCGGGAACTTGTCGGAGTCGTCGAGGTAGAGCAGGGCGTTGAAGAAGGCGTTCCAGTAGCCGACGGCGTAGAACAGCGAGATCACCGCGAGCACCGCCTTCGACAGCGGCAGCACGATCCGTACGAGGATGCCGAAGTCGCCCGCGCCGTCGATGCGGGCGCTCTCCAGCAGCTCGCGCGGCAGCCCCATGAAGAACGAGCGCAGCACGACCAGGTTGAACGCGCTCACCAGGCTCGGCAGGATCAGCGCGCCGAACGAGTCGATCAGGCCGACCTGCTTGACCAGCAGGAAGTTGGCGATCAGGCCCGGGTTGAAGAGCATGGTCAGCAGGGCGACCATCAGGATCCAGCGCGAGCCGGTCACCTCGCGGCGGCTCAGCCCGTACGCCATGCCGATGGTGGCGAGCATGCTGGCGAGCGTGCCGACGGCCGTCACCAGCACGCTGACCAGCAGCGCCCGCGTCACCACCCCGCCGCTGAGGATCGTCGAGTACGCCGCCAGGCTCGGCGCGGACGGGACCAGCACGAACCCGCCCGCCCGCGCGATGTCGGACTCGGCCGACAGGCTGGTGCCGATGACACCGACGAAGGGGTAGGCCACCAGCAGGACGACCGCGGTGAGG
This sequence comes from Nonomuraea sp. NPDC004702, assembly GCF_053601695.1. Taxonomy (NCBI): domain Bacteria; kingdom Bacillati; phylum Actinomycetota; class Actinomycetes; order Streptosporangiales; family Streptosporangiaceae; genus Nonomuraea; species Nonomuraea sp. NPDC004702. The sequence goes on along the minus strand of NZ_JBSGCE010000030.1, from coordinate 25,122 downwards.
ATCGCGCCCTTGAGGATCAGGCCGGGCGTGGAGGGCCGCTCCATCCAGGCCGGCCGGCTACTTGTCGCCACCGCGGTACACCCCCTCGTGGCCGAACAGGTGGGCCACCTTGTTCGCGCCGAGCACCATCGCGGTGCCGACGATGGTCTTGACCAGGCCGACCGCGGCCGCGGGCCCCCACTGGCCGTCCTTGACGCCGTTGAAGTAGACGAACGTGTCCAGCACCTCGCCCGCCTCGGGGCCGACGTTGTCGCGCTGGAGCAGGATCTGCTCGAAGCCGACGGACAGGATGCTGCCGAGGTTGAGGATCAGCAGCAGGACGATGATCGGCGTGATGCCGGGCAGCGTGACGTGCCACAGGCGGCGCCAGCGGCCCGCGCCGTCCATGGCGGCGGCCTCGTACAGGTCCTGGTTGATGGCGAGCAGGGCGGCGAGGAAGATGATCGTCGCCCAGCCGGCGTCCTTCCAGATCACCTGCAACGTCACCAGCAGCGGGAAGACGTCGGGATCGGTCATCATGTCGTAGCGCGGCAGGCCGGCGCTCTGCAGGAAGTTCGGCAGCGCGCCCGCGCCGCCGAGGATCTGCTGGAACACCGAGACGATGATCACCCAGCCGATGAAGTGCGGCAGGTAGACCACGCTCTGCACGAACCTGCGCACCCTGTCGCTGACCACGCTGTTGAGCAGCAGTGCGAGGGCGATCGGTGCGGGGAAGAAGAGCACGAGCTGGGTGAGGGTGATCTTGAGGGTGTTGCCGAGGGCGTTCCAGACGCCGGGGTCGCCGAAGACGGTGGCGAAGTTCCGCAGCCCCACCCAGGCGCTGTCGATGAAGCCGATGTAGGGCTGATAGTCCTTGAACGCGACCACGTAGCCGAACAGCGGCCCGTAGTGGAAGACCAGGAAATAGATCAGCCCGGGCAGCGTCAGCAGGAGCATCACCCGGTCGCGCCGGAGGCGCCGCCACAGCGAGAGCCTGCGCGGCCTCTCGCCGGACGACGACGCTGTCCCGGCACGGGGGGCGTCGAGGGTAGCGGTCATGCGCTGGGTCCTTCCAGTTGGCGAGGAAGCTAGTAAGCGCTTTCATGCTTCGTCAAGCCCCTGGCTGGAAGTCGTGCCGTTCTCCGCCAGACTCCTTGACCTTTGCGCAGGTGAAGCCCTAGCGTGCCGCAGCAGTGCGTAGAACGCGCTTACTATCGGGAGATGGACGTGGGCAGACAAGAGGCGCCGGTGAGACCTCCGCACACCCGGCCGAGACCGCGCGCCGTGCTGGCGATGGCGCCTGGGGTGCGCGAGGAGGTGTTCGGGCACGGGGCCCTGCGCCGCCTCGGTGAGCTGACCGAGCTCCACGACCAGGTGCTGCACGAGGTCGGCTCGCCGGACGCCCTGCGCGCGCTGGCCGGGGCCGAGGTCCTGGTGACCGGCTGGGGCTGCCCGAAGATCGACGCCGGGCTGCTCGATCGCGCCCCCGGCCTGCGCCTCGTCGCGCACGCGGCGGGCACGGTCAAGACCTTCCTCGACCCGGCCGTCCTGGAACGCGGCGTCCGGGTCTGCAGCGCGGCCGACGCCAACGCGGTGCCCGTCGCCGAGTTCACCTTCGCCGCCATCGTCTTCGGCGCCAAGCGGGCCTTCACCCTGGCCCGCCGCTACCGGGAGCGCGGCACCCGGCGCGACTTCTCCGGCCTGCCCTGGCTCGGCACCCGCGGCATCACGGTCGGCCTGGTCGGGCTGTCCAGGATCGGCCGGCGCGTCATGGGGCTCCTCGGCGGCCTCGACGCCGACGTGCTGGTCTACGACCCGTACGCCGACCCCGCCGGGATCGCCGAGCTCGGCGGCACGGCCGTCGACCTCGACACCCTGGTCAGGCGGTCGCACGTGGTCAGCCTGCACGCCCCCGAGACCCGCGAGACCCGCCGCATGCTCGACGCCAGGCGGCTGTCGATGCTCCGCGACGGCGCCGTCGTCGTCAACACCGCCCGCGGCGGCCTGGTCGACACCGACGCGCTGGTCAAGGAGGTACGCAGCGGCCGGCTCGACGCGATACTTGACGTCAGCGACCCCGAGCCGCTCCCGGCCGGCCATCCGCTGTTCGACCTGCCCAACGCGTTCGTGACCCCCCATCTGGCGGGCGCGCAGGGCAACGAGCTCGGCAGGCTGGCCGAGTCCACGCTCGGGGAGATCGCCCGCTACGCCGCCGGGCTGCCGCTGCTGCACGAGATCGATCGCGGCGAGCTCGACCGAATGGCATGATCGACAGCGAGGAGGTGCCGGTGACCGAGCCGAGCCTGGCGACGATGGCCGACGTGGCGAAGCGCGCGGGCGTCTCCAGCGCGACCGTGTCCCGGGTGATCAACGGCAACTACCCGGTCTCGGCGGTCACGCGCCAGCGGGTCGAGCGGGCCATCGCCGAGCTGGGCTACGTCGCCAACGCCCACGCCCGCGCCCTGGCCGGAGCCACCAACAGGACCGTCGGGATCATCATCAACGACGTGATCGACCCCTTCTACGCCTACATCGCCCGGGGGGTCGAGCGCGAGGCCACCAGGCACGGCCGCCTGTGCATGGTCTGCTGCACCCACGGCAGCCACGAGAAGGAGCTCGCGCTCATCGACCTGCTGCACGAGCAGCGGGCCGACGCCGTCATCCTGGTCGGCGGCGCGTACGAGGACCGCGCCTACGCCGCCCAGGTCGCCCGCCGGGCCCGCGCGCTGCATGCCAGCGGCTCCACGCTGGTGCTGTGCGGCCGGCCGTCGCTCGGCGACGACGTGCCGACCCGGGTCGTCGAGTACGACAACGAGGGCGGCGCCTTCGCGATCACGGACCACCTCATCACGCAGGGGCACCGGAAGATCGCCTTCCTGGGCGGGCCGCCGAGCCTGTCCACGACCGTCGCGCGGCTCGCCGGCCACCGGCGCGCGCTCGCCTTCCGCGGCCTGCCCTACGACAAGGGGCTGATCCACCTCGGGCAGCTCAACCGCAGGTTCGGCTACGACAGGATCCGCGCGCTGCTGGCCGACAAGCTCGACTTCACGGCGCTGTTCTGCGCCAACGACACGGTCGCGGCGGGCGCGATGCAGGGGCTGGAGCTCGCGGGCGTGCCGGTGCCGGAGGCGGTCTCGGTGGTGGGCTACGACGACGTGCCGATCGCGCAGGAGCTGCGGCCGCAGCTGACGACCGTGCGCATCCCGCTGGAGGAGCTGGGCCGCCAGGCCGTACGCCTCGGCCTCGACGTCGGGGACGACGACGACTACCTCTCGCCCGTGCAGACGATGGCCAAGGTCGGCACGAGCATCGTGGTCAGGGCCTCGGTCGCGCCGCTGCCGTAGGAAGCGCTTACTGATCATGGCTTCGGATTGTGGCGTGGAGCAGGGATAGAAAGCCGCAGAAAGCTCTAGTAAGCCCTTGACCGGCATAGTAAGCGCTTACACAATCCCTGCCATGACCCCCCTCACACGCAGAACCTTTCTCGGCACCTCCCTCGGCGCGGCCGGAGCGGTGACGGGCGCGGCCCTGCTCGGCTCCCGCCCGGCCCTGGCGCGCACGGCCGGCCAGGAGGCGCGGCACACCGTGACGCTCAGGGCCAGGCCCGCGGCCGAGGGCGAACGCCTCCGGCTCCAGCAGGCGCTCAGGACCACCGAGTTCCACCCCACCCGCGTCCACCTGCCCGCCGGCACCCCGATGGCCGTCGAGGTGACCGCCCCCGACGGGGTGCTGCCCACCCTGTACGTCGGCGCACCCGACACCCACGCCGACGTCGCGTACAAGAACCCGCGCGCCTACCGGCTCACCGAGGGCGTCACCACCGTGACCGACCCCGGCGGCGGGCTCGTCTACCTGGCGCTGACCGGCGACGGGCAGCGCGCCAGGGTCAAGTTCCTGTCGGGCGGGGTGCGCGTGCCGACGTTCACGCTGGGGGAGAGCACCGAGGCCGAGTTCCAGTCCCAGCTCGACACGCTGACCGCCGCACCGCAGGCCGAGCTGGTCTCGCCGCACGCCATCGTCACGATCACCCGCGACGGCATGCTCGCCTGGCGCGACCAGGACCACGGGGAACTGCTCCGGCTCCTGGAGACGGTCATCGCCTCGCACGCCGCGATCTCCGGCCTGTCCGCCGCCGAACGTTCCCCGCTGCCCTTCCACCTCGTCGAGGCCCCGCGCATGCCCACGGGCGCCGGCGCGTACGCCACCCACGGCTGGACCGCCTACCCGCGCACCTACCTCGACCGGCTCATCGCCGTGGACGGGCTGCGCACCCGGGGCTGGGGCGTCTACCACGAGCTCGGGCACCAGCACCAGCAGATGGCCTACAAGCCGGAGGACCTGACCGAGGTGACGGTCAACGTCTACGCGCTGGCCGCGCAGCGCACGCTGGCGCAGCCGTCCAACCTCACCAGGCCCGACGCCAGGACGGGGCTCACGCCGTACCAGAGCGCGCTGGCCAAGCTGCCCGCGGCCGACTTCCGGAAGCTGGGGGCGTACGAGAAGCTCGTGCCGTTCCGGCAGCTCGAACTGGCCTTCGGCGAGGACTTCCACCCGCGCCTGCACCGGCTGGTCCGCGCGGAACGCCCGGCCTCCGACTACACCGAGTCCGCCAAGCGGTGGGGCTACCTCGCGATCTACACCTCGCGGATCGCGGGGGCCGACCTGTCGGGTTTCTGGACCCGCTGGGGCGCGCCGCTGACCGCCGAGTACCTGGCCCGGGTCGCCGCCCTCGGCCTCCCGGCCCCCGCCGCCGACCCCTCGACGCTCACCGACTAGGAGCCCCCCATGTCCTCTGCCCGCCCCACCCCCACACCCCCTGACGGGACCTCCGCCCGTCCCGCCTCGCCGTCCTTCGACGGGGGTTCCGCCCGTCCTGCCCCGGCGCCCCTTGACCGGGCCTGCGCCGGTCCCGTCGCCGCGTCCCTCGATGGGACGCCCGCTCGCCTCGCCCCGGCGAACCCCGACGGCACGTCCGCCCGCCCTGCCCCGGCGGCCCCCGGGCGGGCTTCCGGCCCGTTCCCCGCTGGGGGGCTTTCCCGCAGGGGCGTGGTCGTGGGGTTGGCCGCGGCTGGGGGTGTGGCGTTGCTGGGCGCCCCCCAGGGCGCGGCCGCCGAGGTGCGGCGGGTCGCGGTGCCCGGGGCGCGTAGGGCCGTGGTGCTGCGGGGGCGGCCGGCGGCGGAGGCGGAGCGGCTGCGCATGCAGACCGTCTTCCGTACGACCGAGTTCGTGCCGACCGGCCTGTACCTGCCGCCCGGACGCCCCCTCACCCTGGAGGTACGCGCCCCCGACGGCCCCCGGCCCACCCTGCACGTCGGCGCCCCCGACACCAACCCCGACACCGCCTACCGGTACCCGCGCGCCCACCCGCTCACCGAGGGCGTCAACACGGTCACCGACGCGGGCGGCGGCATGGTGTATCTGTCGTTCACCGGTGACCGCAGGGCGAACGCGGTCGTGCGGTTCGGGCCGGAGGGCGTCCCGGCGCCGACGTACGTGCTGGCGCCGAGCAGCGGCTGCGGCGACCCCGCGCTGGCGACGCGGGCGGCGTGGCAGGGCCGCCCGGCCTTCGCCGCGCCCGTGTTCGCGCCCGAGGGCACCACGGAGGCCGAGTTCCAGGCGCAGGTGGACGCGTTCACCCAGGCGCCCTTCGTCGAGCTGGTCTCGCCGCAGATGATCGTGACCGTCCGGCGCGAGACCTTCCTCCAGGTGCGCGACCAGGACCACGCCCAGCTCATGACCCTGCTGGAGCAGGTCGAGGACGTCGAGGCGGCGATCTCCGGCCTGGACGGCTCCGCCCCGCTGCACGCCCCGACCCCGCTCGGCCGGCACCTGGTCAACGTACGCCCCGAATACGGCCCCAAGTCCACCGCGTACGCCACCCACGCCTACACCGCCTACTACGACGCGTACGCCACGACCCGCCTGCTCCTGCCCGACAAGGTGCGGACCACCGGCTGGGGCGTCTACCACGAGCTCGGCCACCAGCACCAGCAGATGGCCTGGCGGCCGGGCGAGCTCACCGAGGTCACGGTCAACATCTACAGCCTGGCCGTGCAGCGGCACTTCGGCATGCCGTCCAACCTGGTGACCAACAACGCCTACGAGACGGCGCTCGCCAAGCTGCCGGTCGCCGACTACGCCGGGCTCGGGGCGTTCGAGAAGCTGGTGCCGTTCCGGCAGCTCGAACTCGGGTTCGGCGACGACTTCTACCCCAGGGTGCACCGGCTGGTCAGGGAGGAGACGCCGCCGTCGTCCTCGGGGGACTCGGCGCGGCGCTTCACGCTGATGGCCCTGTACTTCAGCCGCGTCGCCGGACGCGACCTGTCCGGGTTCCTGCGCGCGTGGGCGTTCCCGATCCCGGAGAGCGGGTACGCCGAACTGGCCGCGCTCGGCCTGCCCGCGCCGGACGCCGACCTGACCCGGCTGAGCGAGCGATGACCAGCCGCCGCGCCTTCCTCGGCGCCGTCGCCGCCGCGCCCCTGCTCACCGCGACCCCGGCCTGGGCCGGAACCGTCCGCCGCACAGCGGCCTCGGGGGCGGACGTACCGGCGGGTCCCGCCGACTTCGCCGCGCTCCGGGCCAAGGCGGCCGAGCTGATCACGGGCGGCGACCTCGACCCCCGCGACCCGGCCTTCGCCGCGCCGCTGGCCCGCCTGGACGCGGCCGCCTCGGCGTACCGGACGTCGATGAACCTGGCTCCCGGACGTACGCACCTGTGGCCGGACCTCCCGCTGACCGGCGTGTCCGGCGACATCGCGACCAGCCACCAGCGCCTGCGCGCGCTCGCCACCGCCTGGGCGAGCCGCGGCTCGGCCCTGTACGCCGACGAGACCCTGGCCGCGCAGATCATCGGCGGCCTGGACTTCCTCTACGAGCGCGCCTACAACGAGGGCAAGCGCGAGACCGGCAACTGGTGGCACTGGGAGATCGGCGCCCCGCGCGCGCTGATGGACACCTGCGTGCTCATGCACGACGCCGTCGACGCGGGACGGCGGGCCGCCTGGATCCGCGCCGTGGACCGCTTCTGCCCGAACCCCGACCGCCGGACGAACCTCACGAACTTCGCCGAGACCGGCGCGAACCGGGCCGACAAGGCGCTCATCGTGGCCCTGCGCGGCATCGTCGGCGAGAGCTCGGACAAGATCGCGCTCGCCCGCGACGGCCTGTCCGACCGGCGCGACGGCGGCAGGCACACCCTGTTCGGCTACGTCACCTCCGGCGACGGCTACTACGAGGACGGCTCGTTCGTCCAGCACGACGTCGTGGCCTACACCGGCTCGTACGGCGTCGTCCTGCTCCAGTCGGTGAGCGCGATCCTCGGCCTGCTCGGCGGGAGCGCCTGGCAGGTGGACGATCCGGCGGTGCGGGTCGTGCTGGACGCGGTGGAGCGCACGTACGCGCCGTGGATCCACGACGGGCTGATGATGGACAGCGTGCGCGGGCGGGCGGTGTCGCGGCAGTTCAACCGGGACCACGACTCGGGCCGCGACACCGTGGACGCGATCCTGCGCCTGGCGGCCGGCGCGGGAGAGCCGTCCGCGGCGCGGTTCCGCGAGCTGGCCAAGGGGTGGATCGCGCGCGGCCGGTTCCTGGAGGGCGCGGACGTCGCGGCCACCGCGAGGGCCGTCGCCGTGCTCGCCGACGACGCGGTCGCCGCCGCGCCCCGGCCGAGCGGCCACCACGTGTTCGCCGACATGGACCGCGTCGTGCACCGCCGTCCCGGCTGGTCGTACGCGATCAGCCTGTCGTCGAAGCGGATCGCCCTGTACGAGTGCGGCAACGGCGAGAACTACCGGGCCTGGTACCAGGGCGACGGCGCGACGTACCTCTACCTCGACGCCGGCCACTACAGCGACGGCTACTGGCCCACGGTCGACTCCCACCGGCTCGCCGGGACCACCGTCGACACCCGCCCGCGCGACCCGGCCGTCTCCTCCGGCGGCACCGGCACGTTCCGCCCGAAGAACGCCTGGGCGGGCGGCGCCACCGCGGACGGGTACGGCGTCGCCGCGCTCGACCTGATGGCCGTGGGGACCACGCTCACCGCCCGCAAGACCTGGGTGTGCCTCGACGACGCCGTCGTCTGTCTCGGCGCCGGGATCACCAGCGCCGACGGCCGGGTGATCGAGACGGTCGTGGAGAACCGGCGCACCTCCGCCCCGCTCACCACCGGCGACGGCTGGGCGCACCTCGAAGGCGTCGCCGGGTACGTCTTCCCGTCCGGCCACCGGCCGCGCTCGCTCACCGAGCGCCGTACCGACACCTGGCGGTCGATCAACGACGGCGCGAGCACGCAGGGCACGGACGCCACCGTGACCTGCGACTACACCACCCTCTGGCTCGACCACGGGATCAGCCCGTCCGGCGCGGACTACGCCTGGGTCATGCTCCCGGGCGCCACGCCCGATCGGACGCGCGACTTCGACCGGGCCGAGATCCTGGCCAACACCACGACCGTGCAGGCGGTGCGCGCGCACGGGCGCTCGGCGGGCGGCGGCGAGCTGTTCGCGGCCACGTTCTGGGCGGCGGGGGAGGCGGGTGGGGTGTCGGCCTCGGCTCCCTGCGCGGTCCTGGTCCGGCGGGCGGCGGGACGGACGACCGTGGCGGTCTCCGACCCGGGGCGTACCGTGGCGGCGGTGACGCTCGTGCTTCCCCATCCCGCGCACGCCCTGGTCAGGGCCGACGACACCGTCTCGGTCACGACGGGCGAGCGGCCCTCCGTCACCGTCGATCTGGCCGGCTCCCGAGGCCGGTCCCACACCGCCGTCCTCGCCGTCGGCAAGAAAGGCTGAGCGTTGATCCCTCCGTACCTGTCGCTGCCGCCGACCGACCGCGTGCTCTCCTCGCGCACCGGCTGGACCCGCGCGCACTGGGAGGCTCTCGCCGACCGGCTGCTCGGGGCGGTGACGCCGTACGCCTCCCCAGGTTTCGCGCAGATCCGGCTGCCGGGCCGGGCGAGCTGGTCGGGCGTGGCGCTCGACGGGCTGGAGGGGTTCGCGCGCACGTTCCTGCTCGCCGCGTTCCGCCTCGCGGGCGCGGCGGGCGACGTCCCCGACCTCGCCGAGCGGTACGCCAGGGGCCTCGCGGCGGGCACCGACCCCGGCAGCGGCGAGGCGTGGCCCGAGCTGACCGACTGCTCGCAGCAGATGGTGGAGGCCGCCTCGATCGCGGTCGCGCTGCACGAGACCCGGCCGTGGCTGTGGGACCGGCTCGACGACGGCGTACGGGACCGGGTCGCCCACTGGCTCGGCGGCTTCGTCGGCAAGCGCACCTGGGACAACAACTGGATGTTGTTCCAGACGGTGACGGAGGAGTTCCTGAAGTCGGTGGGCGGGCCGTACGAGCAGCGGGAGATCGACCGCGGCCTGGACCGCATCGAGGACTGGTACGCCGGCGACGGCTGGTACACCGACGGCGGCTCGCGCAACTTCGACTACTACTGCGGCTGGGCGCTGCACCTGTACCCGCTGCTGTGGACCCGCATGTCGGGCGACGCGGAGCGGGCCGGCGTGTACACGAGCCGCCTGCACGAATTCCTCACGACATATCAGCATTTCTTCGGTGCGGACGGCGCGCCCGTCCATCACGGCCGCTCGCTCACCTACCGCTTCGCCGCCCTCGCGCCCGTCTGGCTGGGCGCGCTCACCGGCGCCACCCCGCTCGCGCCGGGCCAGACCAGGAAGCTCGCCTCCTCCGTGGCGCGCCACTTCGCCGAGCGCGGCGTGCCGGGCCCCGACGGGCTGCTCTCCCTCGGCTGGTACGAGCCGTTCCTGCCGGTGACGCAGGCGTACTCGGGGCCCGCGTCGCCGTACTGGGCGTCGAAGGGGTTCCTCGGGCTGTTGCTGCCGCCGGACCACCCGGTGTGGACCGAGCGCGAGCAGCCGCTGCCCATCGACGAGCACGACGTCGTCGCGGCCGTCCCCGCCGCCGGGCTGCTCCTGCACGGCACCCGGCACGACGGGATCGTCCGCCTGCTCAACCACGGCAGCGACCACGGCGCGCCGCCCGACGACCCGCACTACGCCAAGCTCGCCTACTCCACCCGCACCGCCCCCGAGGCGGCCGAGCACGCCTGGGCCCGCGATCTCGACAACCACCTCGCGCTGGTCGGGCCCGGCGGCATCCCCTCGCGCCGTACCGCGATCACGCCGCTGACGTGCGCGGACGCCACCGCCTCCTCCTCCCATCGGACCGCGGGCGGCGCGCTCGTCACCAGCACCTCGGTCGTCCGCGGCCCCTGGGAGCTCCGCGTCCACGAGATCGCCGGCGGCGAGGGCAGCGGCGAGGGCGGCGTGCGTGAAGGTGGGTTCGCCGTGGCCGGGGACGTGCCGCCGACCGTGGCGACCGGGCGCGGATGGGCGATGGCGCGCCGCGCGGACGGCCTCACCTCCGCGATCGTCGCCCTGTACGGCTGGCGGCGGGCGAGCGTCGAGCGCGAGGTCGAGTCCAACGCGTTCGGCCCGCACTCTGCCGTCCCGTGCCTGCACGCCGACGAGCCCGGCCTGCACGTCTCGCTGGTCGTGCTCTCCGGCGACGCCGTGCACCCGGCCGCCCTCCGCGACGCGATCACCGTGGACGTCTCCGCCCGCGAGGTCGTCATCGGCTTCCCCGACGGCACGTCCACGACCTTGACATGGTCTCCTGACCCGGACCGCAGTGCTTCATGATCGCAGGCCCTGGTGGCCGGCGACGCCCTCACCGCGTCACCCGGCCACGTCAGCGGCTCGGAGATCCAGAAGCTCCTGAACACGGTCGGCGCGGCCTTTCCGCGTTCTCCTGGGGACCATGTGGGGACAGACCTGGTTTCGCATGGCTGCGTGATCATGCAGAGCTCGGGCTGAGGTGCTTGCCGCAGGCACGATGGTTGCGCCGAGGTGCTTGCGTGGTTGCTGTTGGTGACGGCTGCGCCCTCGGAAGCACCAGCGGGGCTGGTCTTTCGAGGGTGAGCAGGCGCTTCGGCGGGCTGCGTCGGTGTCAGCGCCGAGCCGACGTTCGAGGACGGTGATCTGCCACGCAGGAGTGTCCTTCCTCGTCGAGGCCCACGGGGAGCAACCGCAGTACGGCGAACGCGTTCGTATGGTGAGGCGCGCCAGGGGAAGGAGAACAGCGGATCATCTCCCCGTACACGCTTCCCTCTGCTGGGGCGACCGGGGTTCGGGCCACGGGTTTGCCGTTGATCGCTGTAGTTCACCGGCTCACTGCGGATGCACCGGTCGCTCGATGGCGGCTCGGATCGCGGCGAAGTGCTCATGGGCTCGCGTGGTCATTTCTGCCGTCGCGTTGAAGATAACCACGCCGAATGATGTCCGGTCGGCCCAGGCGCAGAAGTACGTCGTGGTGAGCCAGCACATCGTCTGTCCCTCGTAGGGCCAAGGATTGAGCGTCTCCGACTTCCTGGCGGTCTTGCCGAACGACGGCATCAACCACTCTTTGAAGATCGCGTCCGGGTTCAAATCCTTGGATTCGGCCGCCAAGAGGCTCACCGGGGAGGTGAGCGGAGGCTGCCCGGACGAGGGGCGGGGGAGAACGTAGAGGCCGCTGACCGATTTGCTGACCGCGTAGCCTCTGTTCCTCAGGCCCTGGAGGAAGACGGCGAAGCCGTCCTCGACGGTGTCGTCGAACATGTGACGCAGCGTCATGCCCTCAACCTGATCAGGAAGCGTGATTGCCGTGGCGCCACGAACGGCGGGCAGGCTCAGGCGCGCCTCGCTGGTCGCGGGGCGGGGCGAGCCGCTGGACGAGGAGGTTGGCGCGGCCGGCTTGGGCCGGAGCACCGCAGGCACGAGACCCGCCGTGCTCAGGGCGACGCCCGCAGCGATACCCAGCGCGAGTAGCGCGGCTCCGGTCAGTACTGAACGGCGACGCTGCGCGTCCTTGCCACCCGCGGCGGGGGTCTCCATGGTCGCTCTCCGATCGCGCGGGAAAACGATCATTATTGAGCGATATGCCGAGATGATCAAGTGCCATCTGTCAGGCCGGAACACGGGCTGGATCGAGCACACGGAGAGTAGAGCGTGAGGGCAGGCGGCCGTCGAAGGTGATGGCGAAGGCGTTCAGGCCGGCTTTTCCAGCGGGGGATCCAGCGTTTGCGCCCCTTGCCGGTCGGGTCCAGGCTCGTGATCGCCATACAGACGCACTTGGGCGCGCGCAGCCGCCTCGGTTGGCGCGGTGTAGACCGGCTTGAGCGCTGTGGCGAGGGCGTCCCGGTGCTGGCGGGCGGCATACCGCAACGAGGCGCGCAACAAGTGCAGCCCGTCGCAACCACCGTCAGCGCATCGCCGACGCCGCGGTTCTTGACGACGGTGTCGGGTAGGTCGGCGGCGTCAGAGCCTGGCTCTCGGTGGGCCCGGGGCGTTGACGCGGATGCCGTCGCCGGCCAGTTCCAGCGCCCCAGCTGCGGGTGAGTTGTTCGAGGACGGCCTTGGACGCGACGTAGTGAGCGGCGCCGGGCAGCGGCAAGAACCCGCCCGGCCTGCGGGCAGCCCTGCGAGGGCGTCATGGTTTCAAGGGCGGGACCGTCTCGATGATCTCTTCGACGGCTTTGGCGCGCAGCTGCGAGCCGGACAGGCCAGGATGTCTCCGCCCAACAGAGTCCTCCCACACCTTGGCCAGCCCCGGGCGGACCTCCAGCCAGACCAGAGCCATCCCCACCATCTTGGGCCGGAAGTCGTCGGGCTCGATCCCCGCGGGGTTCACCATCAGGACGGCCTTGTCGAACGCCCATATCGCCTCTTGAGCCTTCATCTCCATGGCGCGGATCACCGCCAGGTGCAGCAGCGCCCGCCAGTGCCTGTAGATGCAGGCCTTTTCGATCTCCATGGCCGCGAGGCTCTCCGAACCAGGAGTGGCAAGGCGCCTCTCAGCCTCCTGGTAGTGCTTTTCCCCGTGGGCGGCGTTGTTGAGGCAGACCTCCAGGAGGCGGCGTGCCCCCTGGACCCGCACTTCCCACCGCCGCCGCTTCACGGCCGGGTCGACTTCGTTAGCGCCCGGCTTGGCTTCGGAGTCACCGGACACCAGCAGAACAAGCAGCAGCACACCCCCGAGGAGCGCCAACACACCAAGCGCCTCGTTCACATCCTCGCCCACCTCGTTCACAGTAGAGGCAGGTCCATTCCGTGTGAACCCAATCTCGTAGAGGCAAGCAGGCAAGAAGCCCCCAGCGTCAGAGCCTTGCGCGAATCCAGACACGCACAACGGGGTTCTTCCAGGTCAGTGACTCCGCCAATGCCGCGCCTGCTTGGCGCCCTGGGTGATGACCGGGAGGACCGTGCACGGCCCCGCCGCGAGGCCCGGCCCGACGCCCTGACCTGCCGGTCCGTTCTGTGGCGCGACCATGACACCGGGCGCGCGCCGTTCCAGCGGGTGCCGTGCCGCAGCGATCTCCTCAGTGTTGCGGGGACCTCAGGTAGTCGCCGTGCTCCAGGTCTTCGAGCAGGGTCGGGTGTACGGGTGACCAGCCGAGCAGCTCCTGCGTGCGGAAACTGGAGACAGGCCCGTCGAACCCGTACGCGAGGGCCATGAACGGGCTGACGAAGTGCGTGGCGGCCTCGGCGGGCGTCAGCGAGACCGCAGGCACCCCCAGGCCCCGGGCGATCACCTCGGCGATGCTCCGCAAGGTGACGCCGCTTTCGGCCACCCCGTGCAGGACGCTGCCCGCGGGCGCCTGCTCCAGCGCCAGGCGGAACAGGACCGCCGCGTCGAGCCGGTGCACCGCGGGCCACCGGTTGGTGCCGTCTCCCACGTAGGCGGATACGCCGGTCTTCCGCGCGGTGGCGATGAGCATGGGGATGAATCCATGATCTTCGGGACCGTGGACGGTGGGAGCCAGGCGCACCACGGCGGCGCGTACTTGCCTGGTGGCGAAGTCCAGGCAGGCGCGCTCCCCAGCGAGGCGGAAGGCGGCGATCCCGGCGGCGTCGGGCTCGTCCTGCTCGGTGCTCTCCCGGCCGGCGGGCATGACCAGGGTGCCCGAGGTGACGACGAGCGGCCTGCCCGAGTGTTCCAGCGGCCGGCCGAGCGTCTCGATCGCCGTCCGGTCGCGCCTCATCATGTCGTCGAGATCGGAGAAGTCGCCGCCGTAGGCCATGTGCAGGACTCCGTCGGCGGCCGCGGCGCCGCTGCGCAGGCTGTCGAGGTCGTCCAGGGAGCCGCGGTGGGGGGTGGCCCCGAGCGAGGCCAGCCGGGCGGCCGCGGCGTCCGAGCGCGCCAGAGCGGTGACGGTGTGACCGGCCGCGATGAGCTCGGTGACGACGGCGGGGCCGGTCTGGCCGGAACCGCCGGTGACGAAGACATGCATGAGACCCTCTCCCTTAACGCCAGTTACTGGCACTACGTAGCGCCAGCCGTTGACTGTAGGTAGCGCCAGTGACTGGCGTCAAGTAGCGTCAGTCACTGACGTATGCGGTATCCTGCGGAGCGTGCCACGCAGCGGAGCAGAAGCGCGCCGCCGCCTGCAGCAGGCGGCTCTGGAGCTGTACCGGGAACGCGGGTTCGACCGGACCACCACGGCCGAGATCGCCGCCCGGGCCGGCCTCAACGAACGCACGTTCTTCCGGCACTTCCCCGACAAACGCGAGGTGCTCTTCGACGGCGAAGCCGACCTGCGCGCGTCCCTGGTGCAGGCGGTGGCGGAGGCGCCCGACGGTCTCCAGCCGCTCGACCTGCTGCTCCACGCCTTCCGCAAGGTCGAGCACCTCCTTGAGGGCAACCGCTCCTTCGCCGAACCACGCCTGCAGGTCATCGCGGCGACGCCGGCACTGCGCGAGCGGGACCTGGCCAAGGCCGCGTCGATCGCCGAAGCCGTGGCCGAAGCGCTGCGGCAGCGCGGTGTCGCCGACCGGTCGGCCCGCCTGGCCGCTCAGATCGGGTGGGCCACCTTCCACCAAGCGGCCCAGGCCTGGATCGACGATTCCTCGCAGAGCCTGGACGCGCACCTCCTGCAGGCCTTCGGCGACCTGCGCGCCCTCTGCCGGACCACCCTGGCCGACCGGCCACCGGCACCCTCCACCAAGGCGCCGCCAACACCTGAAGCGCGCCTGCGGTGATCTCGAAGTATCAGCAACAGCTGCGCGACCAAGTTCTGGCTGCTCCTGTCGTTCAGGCCCCGGCCCCCTGGCGGCCAGTGTCGGGCGACAGGACCCCCATCGGCGGCCTGCTGGGCATCGGCTTCGCCGTCCATCCGGAGAGCAGACGAGATCTGGTCATGGTCGTCTCCAGCGACGGCCACGGGCTCTTCGACGCGGTCACCGGCGAGAAGGTCTCGCGGGACCGTGATCCCGACCCCGACAACAGCACCCCTGACGCCTCCCCGGACCTCACCTGCCCCGGTCTCGGGCCTGTCGCGGGCAGCCGGGTGCACATTGCCGGCCTCTTCGGCGGCGGCCTGCACAGCACCACCCCGGACGGCTGGTGCCTCGACGTCGTCAGCCCCGAATGGCCGAACGCCCGCGTCCTGCTCTCCGCGGGCGGCGACATCTACAGGGATCCGCCGGGACAAGGCTGGTGGCACATCTTCCATGCCGACTACTCCATCTTCCGCGCCGCCGGATTCTCGCCGTCCGGCCTCACCCTCGCCGTTGCCACCAGCAGCGATCTCAGCCTCTGGACACGGTCAACGCTCGACCTTCGGGCATGAGCGCCCGGCCTGGTCTCACCCGATCGTCCTCGGCGCCAGGCTTGCGCAAGACCAGCTCAGAATCGCCGCCCGCCGATATCTCCATCCGTGCTGGTCAAGCGGCGTGTGGGTACTCGTGGAGGACGCCGGCGAGCCTGTCCCGCCGTCCCGCTGTGGCCGATCAGGCCGCGCGAGCAGATCTTGCTCGGGTGGTGTGGAAGGTCGAAGTCGTTGAGGACCGAGGTCCGCGTCACCCGCCGCTCCGGTACGAGATGCGATGTCCTGCGGCATATGACTACTGTCTGCCGCGAAGAGTAACGACCCGTATCGGCTGCAGTCAGGCGGGTGCCCGCCGCCCTGGGTGGGTGGCGGGCACGGATTCGGGTCCAGGTGTCAGCGCAGGGGGAAAGCGCGGGTGGTGGTCTGTTCGACCTTGTTGCCTTCGGTGTCCCAGGCTTCGGCCTTGAGGGTTACGGCGCCCTTCGTATCCGCGAGGGCGGGGTAGGTGAGTGTGGTGGTGTAGACGCCGGAACGTACCCGGCGGACCTTGGCGTCCTTCCAGGTCTGGCCGTCGTCTGTGCTGTAGGCCAGCTTCAGCCCCGCGACGGACGGCATCCGCTCGGCCGACGGGGAGTGGGTCACGTCGATCTGGAACGTGTGCCGGCCACCGGCCCGTACGGAGGTGTCCAGGGCCTGGGTGTCACGCAGGTCGTAGCCGACGAACACCAGCGGCTGCGGGTTGCACGAACCGGACGAGCCCATGGTCGGGTGGCAGGCGGTCGTGGGCGGGACGGTGTCCTCGTCGCGGGCCCTGGAGCGGAAGGTCCAGGCGTTGACGGAGCCCGAGCCGCTCTGTTCGAGCCGGTAGACGCCCTCCTCCTTGGGCAACGTGAACATCGGGAACGCGGCGCCGGCGACGCGCGGGACCTCCTTGCCGTCCCTGAACAGCTTCGCGTTGGTGTTGACGCTGCCGCCGGTCATGGCCAGCCGCCCGTCGCCGGTCACGAAGGTGTAGGCGGGCAGGAACGTGTCGCCGCGCCGGCACATCACGCACAAGACCTTCTGCTCGACGCCGGGGACCTCCGGGATCACCATGCCGCCCGGGGTGGCCGGGCCGGTGCCCCAGCGCCTGGTCTCCCTGCCGGGCTTCTCGATCGTCGTCGCCAGTCCCCAGGTCTTCGTGCCGGTGCCGCTGACGGTCCCCTCGCGCAGCGTGTCCGCGCCGGACAGGCTGAAGTACTCGATCCGCCTGGAGGGGGCGGCGAAGTGGAAGGCCGTCGAGAACGTGACCCGCTCCAGCGGCTTGCGGCTGTGCCAGATCTCCATCTGGTCGTCGAGGCTCATCGGCGTGTGGTACGCGGTGTCCACGGCCCGCAGGCGGCTGTCGGTGAAGCGGTAGTCGGGGTCGGGAACCCTGCCGTCCGCGTACTCCAGGAGCTGGTAGGTGTAGTCGATGATCGGGTGGCTGGCGATCTCCAGCGTGACCGGGCCGTCCGCGAGCTGGGCGCGGAGCCGGTCGCCGACGGCCTTGAAGATCTGGACCACCGGCAGTTCCGGCTTTTCGTCCCCGCCGGGCCAGGTGGGGATCGAGCAGCCGGGGTACACGCGGTTGGCGAAGAGCACGACCCCGGCGGCGCCCGCGGCCTTCAGCGCCTGGAGGCGCTCGAGTTCGATGAGGCAGGTGTCATCGGGGTCGATCGTCATCAGCGCGAGCTTGCCGCGCAGGTCGCCCTGCGGGTTCGCGCCACCGCCGACGTACGCGAGGTCGTAGCGGCGGGTGCCGGCCGGGAACGGGATGTCCCAGCCGAGGTCGAGGCTCAGCCCACGGTCGAAGTACTCATAGGTTCTGGCGTCGATCGCGTACTTCCGCGGGGACACGGCGCGCACGGCCAGTTGCGGGTTGGCGGCCGTGGCCTGCATCGAGAACAGCAGCTTCCCCTTGGTGACCTTCTTGGTGGGGCTGATGTACCAGTCGTTCATGCCCAGGGCGCCCATGCTCCCGGACGACAGCGAGGTGCCGTCCCAGGCTGTGCGCAGGAAGGAGATGGTGCCTCTGGCGTGCCGCCAGTCGATCGGCTTGGGCGTCCTGACGCGCAGCAGCACGGCTTCGCGGGCGTCGAGGGTGATCTCGGCGCCCTCCTCCGGCACGACCACCTCGGGGTCGTACAGCTGGGCGACCGGGGGAGGCCCGCTGTCGGTCGTGTTGTGCTGGACGCCGGCCTGGACGCTGTAGGTGCCCGGCTCGACCATGTAGCGGTAGACGCCGTCGCTGACGAATTCGCCCGAGCTGACGCCGTAGGTGTCGGGGACGTCGACCGCGCTCGCGGCCACCCAGGTCACCATCGGCGAGGGCGGGTTGCCGTACCTGTCGATGAGGTGCACGGTCAGCGGCACCTTCTTGGGCCCTCGGCGCAGTCCGACCGGGGTCGTGACGTGCGTACCGGACGGGCCCGTGGCGACCACGGCGCCGGTGTGGCCGCCCTTGGGCAGGCCGTCCGGGCGCAGGGTGACGGTGACGGACGCGGTGCCGCCCGCCGGGACGGTGACCGACGGGGCGCTGAACGTCAACGCGTCCTTGGCCTCGCCCAGTGCGGCGGCGAGGGTCAGCGTCACCTCGGCGGCGCCGTCGTTGGCGTAGGTGACGGTCTTGTCCACGGTGTCGTTCACGTCTACGGGGATGACGCCGTAGTCCAGGTTCGGGGTGGTGGAGACGACGGTCTGGGAGACGGCCCTGGCCACGTCGACGCGGCCGGCGCCCTGCTCGTAGGCGGAGTATCCGGCGTCCTTGGCGGTCGACATCAGCGCCGCCTTGAGCCGCCGGCCGTCCCAGGACGGATGTGCCTGGGCCAGCAGCGCGGCCGCGCCCGCGACGTGCGGGGTCGCCATCGAGGTGCCGTTCAGGCTGGTGTAGAGGGCGTCGACCGGGGTGCCCAGCGAGGTCCCGGCGGCGCGGGCGGCGACGATGCCCACGCCCGGGGCGGCGATGTCCGGCTTGAGCGCGCCGTCCACGGCCCTCGGCCCGCGGCTGGAGAAGCTCGCGAGCCGGTCGGACTTGTCGGTGGCGGCGACCGTCAGCGCGGACGCGGCGGCGCCGGGCGCGCCGATCGTCTCCTTGCCGGGGCCGTCGTTGCCCGCGGCGACCACGAACAGCGCGCCCGTCGAGGCGCTCAGGTCGTTGACGGACTGGGACAGCGGGTCGGTGCCGTCGGTGGGGTTGCCGCCGAGGCTCATCGAGACGATCTTCGCCTTCTTCTCGGTGGCGGCCCACTCCATGCCGGCGATGATGTCGGAGGTGTCGCCCGAGCCCGAGTCGCCCAGCACCTTGCCGATGACGAGCCGGGCGCCGGGGGCGACGCCCTTGCGCGTGCCGTCCGAGCCCGCGCCCGAGCCCCCCACGGTCGCGGCGACGTGGGTGCCGTGGCCGTGGTGGTCGGTCACCTCCTGGCCCTCGACGAAGCTGCGGCTGTCGGCGATCCGGCCGGCCAGGTCGGGGTGGGTGGCGTCGACGCCGGTGTCCAGCACGGCGACCGTCGTGCCCGAGCCGTCGAAGCCGGCCTGCCACGCCTCGGGGGCGCCGATCAGCGGCACGCTCTCGGCCAGGTCCGCCTTGACCTTGGCGTCCAGCCAGACCTTGCCGACGCCGCCGGCCAGCTTCGTCCTGCCACTGGCCGAGTCGCGCAGGGTGGCCCAGAAGTCGTCCGCCTTCGCCTTGTCGACCGTGAGCGCGGCGCCGTGGATGCTCGGCAGCGACCGGGTGGCGGTGCTGTCGGGCAGGGCGCGGGCGGTGCTCTTCTGGGCGCCCTGGTACTGGACGATCAGCGGCAGGCGGTCGGCCGTGCCGTCGGCGTAGCCGTTCTCGGCCAGGTAGCGGACGTCGAACAGTTTGAGGTCCAGGACGCCCGCGTCGAGGGCGGGCTGGGCGTCGTCCGGGATCACGAAGATCCCCTCCGGGCCGGCCTCGCTGCGGAACAACGGGGTGTGACCGTCGGGGCGGCGGACGGCCTCGGGGGTCGCGGTGTAGCGTCCGTCGCCGTCCCTGGTGAGGCGGACGGTGTCGCCGGTGATCAGGGTGAGGTTCCATTCGCCGCCCGCGGCGCCGGGGAGCGTGACGACGCCTGGGCCGCCCTCATCAGGCGCGGCGAGGGCCGTCGCCGGGGTGAGCAGGCCCGTGGCCAGTGCCGCTACGGCCGCGCCCGCTGACACGCGCGGCCACGGCCGCCTCCTGGTGGTTGGCATCGGGGGTTCTGCCTCTCTCCTCATGCGTCGACCCAGCCCTCTTCGAGTTCGGCCTCGGGTTCGGCCTCGGGCTCGGGTGTGTCCTGCTCGTCCTTCGGATCGGGCTCTTCGGGCATGCGCCTAGCGTCACAGGAGCGACAGATGGCTACCTATGGGGCAAACACCCCAATAGTCAGGCGTCGAGGCGGTGCGCCAGCCCCGCGCGGGAGCGCAGGCCCAGCTTGCGCATGGCCGACCCCAGGTGCTTGTCCACGGTCTTGGCCGACAGGAACAGCTCCTTGGCGATCTCCTTGTTGGTCAGGCCGGTGGCGGCCAGCCTGGCCACCGCGTCCTCCCTGGGGGAGAGCGCGGACCCGTAACCGCGCGGGCCGCCGCGATGCCGGGCCGGTACGGGCAGGCCCCAGCGCCTGCTCAGCCGGCCCGCCCGGTCGAGGTCCCAGGCGGCGCCGAGCCCGCCGTACGCGTGCAGGGCGGCCTCCAGCATCGACGCCCCCCGCTCGTCACCGGCGGTGAGCAGCAGCCCGGCCGCGTGCTCGCGCGCCTGCGCCGCCTCGTACGGCGCCCCCAGCCGTTCGTACGACGCCGCCGCGTCCATGAAGCGCACGGCGTCGGCGGACAGGAAGCCCCACGCATGGCCGAGCGCCGCCCGCGCGAGCGGCGCGTCCAGCGCGGCGAGCTCGCCTTCGAGACGTGACACCAGCTCCCCGGCCTCCTCGACCCTGCCCAGCCCCACCAGGGCTTCGACCAGCGCGGGAACCGCCCGAACGGCCACCGGCCACAACCCCTTGGCCGCCCACAACGAGAACGCCTCGCCGGTACGCGCCACGGCCTCCCCGGCCCGGTCCTGTGCGACGGCCAGCCGCAGCAGCGCGCTCACCGGCAGTGCGAGCACGTCGGCCGCGCCCGTCTCCAGGTTCGCGCGCACCAGGTCGTCGAGCCGCGCGGCGTCGGCCCGCCCGCGCGCGAGGGCCAGGCAGCCGGACACGGTGTCCGCGGTGAGCCGGTAACTGGGCAGGTCGGCGAAACGCACCCGCAACGCTTCGAGCTCGTCCGCCACGCCGTCCCAGGAACCCCGACAGTACGCCAGAGCCGCCAGGTTCAACCGGCACCTGGACTCGATCAGGCCGGTGACGTCGTGCTCGGCCGCCTCGGCCAGCGCGGCGTCCAGCAGGCGGTACGCGGTGTCGTGATGCCCGGCCAGGCAGGCGACCTCGCCGATCGAGTCGTAGGCCACCACCTCCCACCGGTTCGTCGGACGGCCGCCGGTCCGCGCCACGACCTGCGCGGTCAGGCTCGCCCCGCGCGGGTCGCCGACGAGGGTCAGCACCATGGCGACCTTGCCGAGCACGGAGATGCGCCGCTCGGGCTCCGCGATCTCGGGCAGCCGTTCGAGCGCCAGGTCGAGCCAGCGCAGGTGCTCGGCGAGCGGGACACCAGGGGTTCTCGGCATGCCCAGGCCCACCATCGCGTAGGCGGCCAGCACCGGGCGGTCGGCGAGATCGGCGACCGCCTCGATCATGGCCCCGCGGGTGAGCTCCGGCGCGGCGCCCCCGGCCTCCAGCTTCAGCCCGATGAGGTAGTTCAGCTCGCCGCGCACCGGTCCGGGCGGCTGGCGGGCGGCGGCGGCGCGCAGCAGGCCGATGAGCTCGTCGGCGCCCAGCGCGTAACCGCCCGCCCAGCCCAGTTTCGCCGCGAGCCTGCCCTCGCGTTCCGGGTCGAGGGGCGCGTGCCGC
The DNA here is from genome assembly GCF_053601695.1 of Nonomuraea sp. NPDC004702. Lineage (NCBI taxonomy): Bacteria > Bacillati > Actinomycetota > Actinomycetes > Streptosporangiales > Streptosporangiaceae > Nonomuraea > Nonomuraea sp. NPDC004702. The sequence goes on along the minus strand of NZ_JBSGCE010000030.1, from coordinate 3,561 downwards.
AGGACCGCCTCCAGCAGGCGTTCGGCCTCCGCGTCGTTGGCGAGGGCCACGGCCTGGTCGGCCGCCTTCTCCGCGGCGTCCACCCACGCGTCGTGCCGGCCGGCGTGACGGTGGTGGTGGGCGATCTGGCCGAGCGGCGTGGGATTCTGCCGCGCCACCGCCTTGGCCGCGCGGGCGTGCAGGTCCTGGCGCCTGGGCAGCGGGATGCTCCCGTACACCGCCTGGACGGCCAGCGCGTGCCTGAAGCCCGCCGTGCCGGCGTGCTCGGCGAACAGGCCGCGGTCGAGGAGCTCGTCCAGGCCCTCGTGGGCGTCCTGCTCCGGCACGCGGCAGGTGGCCACGAGATCGGGCACCGGCACGGCCACCCGCAGCACCGCCGCGGCCTCCGCCACCGCCTGCGCGTTCGCGCTCAGGCCGCGCAACCGTTCCAGTACGGAGTCCCGCACCCCGGCCGGTACGCCGAGCTCGTCGAGCGTCTTGCGCGCCCACCTGGTACCGCGCTGGACCAGAACGCCGCGGGTCCGCAGCAGCGCGACCAGCTCCTGGATGGCGTACGGCAGGCCCGACGTACGCTCGCACAGGTAGGCGGCGAACTCGTCCGACACCTGCGCGGTGCCCAGGATCGAGGCCGTCAGCTCGTTCGTCCGGGCGGCGTCCAGCGGGGCCAGCACGAGGTGGGCATGGGCGAGCTCAGGACGTAACCGCGCGGTGAGCGCCCGCAGACCGGGACCAGCCTCCTCGCCGCGGAACGTGAGCACGAGGACGAGCCCGGGCGGCGGGTCGGCGAGCAGGTAGCCGAGGAACTCGACCGTCTGCTCGTCGGCCCAGTGCAGATCCTCCAGCACCAGGACGACCCGGCCGAGCGCGGCGAGTAGCTCCGCGAGCCCGCGGAACACGCGATGCCGCAGCCCGGCGGGGTCGTCCAGCGGGCCGGGCTCGACCGGGAGGACGGCGGCGAGCTCGGGCAGCAGCGGGCGCAGCGCGCCGGTCACCGGCGACAGGCCGCCCTCGGGCAACCTCCCGGCCGCGCCGCGCAACGCCTCGATCACGGGCCCGAGCGGGAACGGCTCCCGAATCTGCGGGCACCCGCCGACGAGCGGCGGCCGATCAGGCGGCTCGGCGGCGGGCGGCGGCCGGTCACGCAGTTCGGCGGCCAGTTCGCTGACCAGCCGCGTCTTGCCGATGCCGGCCTCGCCCTCGATCATGACGACGGCCGGAGGACGCCGCACCGCCGCCCGCAGCCGCCGCAGCTCCGCGTCCCGGCCGACGAGGACGGGCGAGATCACCCGCTCCGCCGCCATTTCGGCATCGTCCATAATCGAGCCATTGAAGCGCCGCCCGCATGAAATGTCACGTCTGTCTTACCTGGCGGCTGACCCATGGGGCTCGGCCGCCGCGACGGGGGTGGCCGCGCGGCCCGTCCTGTCCGACTCCTGGGCGGCGAGGTGCACGCGATCGCGACCACCGCCCCGCATGACGGCAAGGGCGACGTGCCCGACAACCCCCACTGGGACCCGCCACCCGTGTCCTGCCCTGCCCGGTCAGGTTCGTGCCGCAGAACGCCTACGGCATGGGCCGGGGTGCAGGACACATCCACTCCGACCAAAGGCGTGGCCACGATGCTGGGTCAGACGGGCGAAACCCAGGCGGGCCGCAACCTGGGCGGCCGCCGCCGGTCCGGTCTGTGGTCTACGTCGACCCGGATCCGACACATACAACGCCACCCAGATCTCCATGAGCCCGGTCCGTGGCCGATCGGCTCAACGGCGGACGCGGTAGCGGATGTGGGTGGCCTCTGGGGTGTCGATCACCTGAATGATCTCCAACTCGATCTCCGACGGCAGGAGGTCGAACAACCGGCGCCCTGCGCCCAGGAGTACTGGGATGTGATGGATCTGCACTTCATCCAGCACCCCGGCCTGGAGGGCCTGCTGCACCGTGTACGCGCCGCCACGAATCTGGACGTCCCGTTCCCCGGCGGCGGCCTTCGCCTGCGCCATCGCGCTTTCGATCCCGTCGTTCACGTAGGTCACCAGCGGATAGCCCCACCTGGCGGCCGGGCCGGGCGGCCGGTGGCTGGGGACGAAGATCGGCAGACCGCCGTGAGAGCCGCCCCAGTGGTCCATGAGCTCAGCGGTCCGCCGTCCCGCGAGGATCGCACCAGCCCCGTTCCATTCGTCCTGGAACTGCTTGACCGGCCCGGGATGCTGGTCCGAGTCGGCCCACTTGTGCAGCCGCTCGCCATCGTCGCCGCCGAGGAAGTCGTTGGGATCGGCGATGTACCCGTCGAGGGACATCGACATGTCGAGCACTGATTTGGACATGGCCCACTCCTTGGTTCACGGCGTGGCCCCTCGGCCACAGCCTGCGCCCGGGGCCGGAGTTAACTGTGTCCCCAGAACACTGTGTACGGTAGAGACAGTTTTGGCGGATGGCAAGCGGGAGGCGACGTGGCGGTCAACGAGGATCCGAGGACACTGGCCGAACTGTTGTGGGGCCTGCGCAGGCCGCGCAACAGAGGCCCCAGGCCCGCCTTCGACCTCGCCCGGCTGGCCGACACCGCCGTCAAGGTCGCCGATGCCGAGGGCCTGGAGGCGGTCTCCATGCACCGCATCGCCGCCGAGCTCGGCCTCACCAAGATGGCCCTGTACCGCTACGTCAACGGCAAGGCGGAGCTGATGGCCATCATGATCGAGGCGGCGGTCGGCACACCCCCCGACCTGAGCGGGGCGGCCGGCTGGCGGGCCAGGCTGGAGGAGTACGCCCGCGGACTGTCCACCGTCTGGCGGCGCCACCCCTGGCTGCCGTCGATCACCGTGGGCGACCGCGTCATGGGCCCACGTGAGACCGCATGGACCGAAACAGCCCTCAGCGCCCTCACCGACACCCCCCTGACCGAACGCGAACGACTCGACGCCGTCATGATGGTGTCCCACCACATCCGCGCCACCCACCCGGCCGCCACCCAAGGCACTCAGACCTGGACGGACGGCAGCGCCGCCCCCATCATGCGTGACCTGCTACTCCTCAACGCCAGCCGCTTCCCGCTGCTGGCCACCACCGTGGCCATCCCCTCAACCACCACCACCCGCGAATTCGGCCTCCTCGCCCTCCTCGACGGCCTCGAACGCGCCATCACCCAACGCACCCACAACAGCGGCGACGAACCAACCCCTACGAGCGCCAGATCGTCCATCGCCCCGGCGAAAGCCCGACGCTAGTGCTGTGACCGGATGGAAGTGCCGAGCGGGCCTCGGTGGGGGTTCGTGGAGCCGTTCGGGCTGGAGGAGGCGGCCGGCTGGTGGCGCGAGCAGGCCGCGGTGGTCGCCGGGACGGGCTGATGGTCTGAGGGGCCGCGACGTCGGCGGCGCCCTGGTCGCGACGATCAGCCTCGCCCTTCTTCTACAAGCGGTTCACAACATCTCGGTGAGCGCGTCGAGGTCGGCCAGGCGTCCGGCGGGAGCGAGGCGGGCCGCCACGGCGACCAGCAGCAGCTCGGTGACGGCGATCTGGTGCGCGAGCGGCGCGATCGGCCCGGCGGCCTCGCGCGGCAGCCTGATC